>JAVHPR010000436.1:0-28484 GCA_036170695.1 Bacteroidia bacterium | reverse complement strand
GGTAGCAAAGATAATTTTATTTTTTCTATGTGCGCTCTAAACGTATATACCTAACAAAATAATTTGGTTTGGAACCAACCTGGGACTTTCAGGATTAAAACTAAACTCCCTGTTTTCAGATGCTGTTGAGCCGGTATTTGAAAATTTCAATAATAAATCAGGCTATCCGATAAAAGATGTAAATACAGGCGCAATGTATCTAGATAGTAAGGGAATATTATGGGCTGGCACTAGTGATAAGCTCGTGAGGTTTGATTACAGAGCTGTTCAAAGATCTTTCGATCCTCCTGCTTTATTTATTAAGAGTTTAAAAATTCAAGGAGAAAAAATTTCCTGGTATAATCTGAAAACAGAAAGAGCGCCAGGGAGTGCTATAAATACCATTGATTCCATGGCCATTCTAAATGAAGAAAAAACCGTTTTTGAACATCCCTTATCTGAGATTCAGCAGGAAACAATGCGAAAAAAATTCAGCAAGTTGAAATTTGATAGTATCACCCGCTTTTATCCATTACCTCTTAACCTTTCGCTCCCTTTCAAATTCAACAACCTTACATTTGATTTTGTTGCCATCGAAACAGCAAGACCTCAAATGGTTCGTTATCAGTACATTTTAGAAGGTTACGATAATGACTGGAGTCCAATAACTGATAAAACTACAGCCACATTCGGTAATATCTATGAAGGCTCTTATACCTTTAAACTGAAAGCTTGCAGCCCGGATGGAATTTGGAGCAAACCTGTGATTTACACTTTTAGAGTTTTACCGCCATGGTACCGTACCTGGTGGATGTACTTAATTTATTCATTTATTGTCTTATCTGTTATCCGATTGTTTTTCAGATGGCGCACTGCTTCATTAAGAAAGGAAAAAGAAATTTTGGAGAAAACCGTAATTGAGCGGACAATAGAGGTTGTGGAACAAAAAGTTTTAGTGGAGAAAAAAAATGTTTTCATTGAAGAAAAACAAAAAGAAATTGTTGATTCGATTAATTATGCAAAACGGATTCAATATACATTGCTTGCTAATGATAAATTGTTAAAACGAAATTTAAAAGAATATTTTATTCTATTTCAACCAAAAGATATTGTAAGTGGTGATTTTTATTGGGCAACTTCAATAATTGGAACACGCTTTTATCTTGCCATTTGTGATTCCACCGGACATGGAGTTCCGGGCGCATTTATGAGTTTACTGAATATTTCATTTTTGAATGAAGCCATAACAGAAAAACACATAAAACAACCTCATGAAATATTAAATCATGTGCGACAACGATTAATAGAAAGCGTTTCACAGGAGGGCGCACAGGATGGAATGGACGGCATTTTACTTTGTATTGAGTCTCCCTCTCCGGAGTTTATCCCGACAAAGGAGGGAGAGAGGGACGGAAGGGTGAGGTTTACCTATGCTGCCGCAAATAATGCTCCGGTAATTGTTAGAGATAATTCTATTATAAACCTTGAATCAGATAAAATGCCGATAGGAAAAGGAGAAAAAGAAACGTCATTTACTCTTCACACAATTGAAACAAAAAAAGGTGATATGCTTTATTTTTATTCCGATGGTTATGCCGATCAGTTTGGCGGTCCGAAAGGAAAAAAATTCAAAAATAAACAGTTGGAAGAATTATTGGTTTCTATTAATGAAAAATCAATGGAAGTGCAAAAACAAATGCTTGGTACTACCATTGAAAACTGGAAAGGTAATTTAGAGCAGGTGGACGATATACTTATTATTGGTTTACGAATAGGGGACTAATGTTGAGTTAATTATAAAAAGACGTAATGTCATGTCGAGTTTTGACGAGACATCTTTTTTTAATGAAAAAGATTCCTCCACAAGGTCGGAATGACATACAATACGTCAAAGTAAATTTAACTTAACACTAATATAAAAATGGTTGTTAATTTACAAATCTAAATCATGTACCAACGTTTCTTTTTTCTCTTATTAATATCAGGCGTTTTTTTTTCTTGTGAAAAACAAAAAAAAAATGAAGAGAAAAAAAATGAAATTTCTTTTAGCCCTGCAGTTATTAATATCTCCAATCCTGTCATAACATTACTCGACACCTGCCCTAAACCTGTTATATTGGTCGTTCCCACGAAAGGAAGTGTGAATTATACTATTCCAACCATTAGTGGTCCGCAAACAATCATTCTTTCTGCCCCACGGGTAGTTCCATTAACTTCCGGTGAAGCGGGAGGGGTTACTTTTATGCAGAACTACAATACAGAACAGGGTTTGGCATTAAGCTATATTTCATGCGGGTATTCTGATAGAAATGGGAATCTTTGGTTTGGCACGTCCGGAGGAGGAGTGAGCCGCTATGACGGTAAATCCTTTACCAATTTCACGCTGACACAGGGATTGGCCGGTATGGTTATTAAAAGTATCACCGAAGATAGAAGTGGGAATTTATGGTTTGGGACTAATGGCGGAGGAGTTAGTAAATACAATGGAAAATATTTTACGAGTTTTAGTACTACAGATGGACTTGCAGATAATTTTGTTAAGAGTATCATCGAAGATAAAGCGGGAAATATTTGGTTTGGCACTGACGGTGGAGTCAGTAAATACACCCCTGCAATAATAAAAGGTGCAGGGGAAAAATCTTTCACAAATTATACTACTACCCAGGGACTGGTAAGTAATTATGTGACAAGTAGCATTGAAGACAAATCAGGAAATATATGGTTCGGCACAAGTGCTGGGCTGAGTAAATATGATGGGAAATCTTTTACCAATTTCACAACAGATCAAGGTTTAGCTGGAAATAATATTATGGGCATCGTTGAAGGAAAAAATGGAACTATTTGGTTTGGAACAAGATCAGGAATGAGCGAATACAATCCTGTTATAAAAGATGGGAAAAGTAAAAAAATATTCACGAATTATACAACAACCCAAGGGATGGCGGATAATGACATTCGAAGCATTAGCAAAGACAAAGAGGGGAATATTTGGATTCCATGTGGAGGTGGCGTTAGCAGGTATAATCCCTCGGCAAAATCCTTGGTGAATTACACTAAAACTAAGGGTTTAACAAATAATGCTGTTAATTGCATTACCGAAGATAAAACAGGAAATCTTTGGTTTGGCACTGTCGGTGATGGACTAAATAAATTTGGTGAAAAATCTTTTAAGAGTTTTACTGCCGATCAAGGGTTGATACCAGGTTTGGTCTGGTCCATTACCGAAGACACTGTTGGAAATATTTGGTTTGGCAGTAGCATAGGTATAAGTAAATATGATGGGAAATCTTTTTCGAATATCGGTAATGATATGGTTGCTAATGTAAGGAGTATCATCATAGATAAAATGGGGGGAATCTGGATTGGAGGTCGTTATGGGATATGTAAGTATGATGGAAAATCTTTTTCGTTTTATGGCCCGGCTCAAGGGCTTATTAATAAAGGCATTTTGAGCATCATCGAAGATAAAAATGGGAATCTTTGGATAGGCACTTATGGCAATGGCGCGTATAAATATGATGGGAAAACGTTTACCAATTTTACAACCAATCAGGGCTTGGCAAATAATATTGTTAAGTGCATTACTGAAGATAAAAAAGGAAATATTTGGTTGGGAACCAACGGTGGTGGTGTAAGTAAATATGATCCTTCAGATAAGATTATGTCTTTTACTAATTATACAATGGCTCAGGGTTTGGCAAATAATACTATTTTAAGTTGCATTGAAGATAAAGCAGGAAATCTGTGGTTCGGTACTTCCGGCGGTGGTTTGAGTAAATATAATCCTTCCGCTATGGGGAGGACAGACTCCGGATTCTTTACTAATTACACTACTACTGAGGGACTTGCTGATGATATGGTATATGCTATTATTGAGGATACTATCAACGGAATGCTATGGTGTGGAACAAACTTAGGCTTGTCAGGGTTAAAACTAAATTCTATTTCCAAGGAAGGAAGTATAGCCAAATTTGAAAATTTCAACAACAATAACGGTTATTCCATAAAAGATATAAACACAGGGGCCTTATTTATAGACAGCAAGGGAATAATATGGGCAGGCACCAGTGATAAGTTGGTGCAATTTAATTATAAAGCAATACATAAAAGCACAGAGCCGCCACGGGTATTTATACAGGCTCTGAAAATAAAGGGAGAGAAGATCTGTTGGAATAATTTGAAATCTGATGATCCCGGAAGAGAGGAAACCAATGAGCAGGTTGGTGAATTTGATTCTCTAGCCTTGCTCAATGAAGAAGCAATCACCTTCGGCCACCTTTTAAGTAAAGTTCAAAGGGATGTTATGCATAATAAATTCAACGATATAAAATTTGATGGAATCACTCGCTTTTACCCTTTACCTGAAAATCTTGTATTGCCATTCAAACATAACAATATTACATTTGATTTTGCAGCCATTGAAACAGGAAAGCCTCAACTGGTTCGTTATCAGTACATTTTAGAAGGTTATGATAATGACTGGAGTCCTGTATCTGATAAAACCTCCGCAACATTTGGTAATATCCATGAAGGGAAATATACTTTTAAACTAAAAGCGCAAAGCCCCGACGGAGTTTGGAGCGAACCTATTATTTATACTTTTAAAGTTATGGCTCCCTGGTATCGTACCTGGTGGATATACCTAAGCTATATTTTTAGCATGTTATCTATTGTGCTATTATTTTTCAGATGGCGTACCGCATCGTTAAGAAAAGAAAAGGAAATACTGGAACATACAGTAAAAGAAAGAACAATAGAAGTGGTAGAACAAAAAGAATTGATCGAAGAAAAACAAAAAGAAATAGTAGCTTCAATCAATTATGCAAAACGTATTCAATATACATTACTTGCTAATGATGAATTGTTACAACAAAACCTGAAAGAATATTTTGTTTTATTTCAACCAAAAGATATTGTAAGCGGTGATTTTTATTGGGCAACTTCTGTTGCAGAACGTTTTTATCTTGCCATTTGTGATTCAACCGGCCATGGGGTTCCAGGAGCGTTTATGAGCTTATTGAATATTTCATTTTTGAATGAAGCAATTACCGAAAAACACATAAAACAACCTCATGAAATTTTAAATCATGTGCGACAACGATTAATAGAAAGCGTTTCACAAGATGGCGCACAGGACGGAATGGACGGCATTTTACTTTGTATTGAGTTTCCCTCTCCGGAGTTTATCCCGACAAAGGAGGGAGAGAGCGACGGAAGGGTGAGGTTAACTTATGCTGCAGCTAATAATGCTCCGGTAATTGTCAGAGATAATTCTATAATCAATTTACCGGCAGATAAAATGCCAATAGGAAAAGGTGAAAAAATAAATTCTTTTACACTTCATACAATTGAAACAAAAAAAGGGGATATGCTTTATTTTTATTCCGATGGTTATGCTGATCAGTTTGGCGGTCCGAAAGGAAAAAAATTCAAAAATAAACAGATGGAAGAAGTCTTGATTTCCATTAATAAAAAATCAATGGAAGAGCAAAAACAAATACTTGCTGCAACCATTGGAAACTGGAAAGGCAATTTGGAGCAGGTGGACGATATACTTATAATAGGGATGAGAAAAGGTCATCGATAGGTTACATGTAGATTACGGATAGGTTACGGATAAACGAATCGCTACTAATTTACCAAACTGTGTGTAAAAAAACAGCCAACCCTATTTCGTAAATTAGTAGCGATTCGTTTATTGGTAACCAGTAAATTCGTTTTTAAATCCGTTTATTAGTAAACCAGATGCCAAAAAAATTATAAAAATAATGTATAGAGTTTCCTTTTTAATCATAATACTAATTTTCACTTTTTCCTCCTGTAGTAATAAACAAAAACAAGAGAAGCAAAAAAAAGAAACTTTTATTAATCAGCCAATTACAATTACCGCCTCTCAACCAATTATTACACTTCTGGACACGTGCCCTAAACCGTTTATTATAGTCATTCCAACAAAAGACAGTAATAAATATATCTACCCAAGCCCAATTGAACTTCAGGAAATAGTAATCCACCCTCCAAAGTCAATACCAATTCTTGATGGGGAAGCAGGAGGTTTTTCTTTTATGCAAAACTATACTGCTGAACAAGGCTTGACGTTAAATGCCGTTTGGTGCAGCTATAAAGACAGGATCGGCAATCTTTGGTTTGGAACGATGACCGGTGGCGTGAGCAAGTATGATGGAAAATGTTTTACAAATTATACTACTGCTCAGGGTTTGGCAAATAGTAATATTAGATGTATCATCGAAGATAAAAGCGGGAATCTGTGGTTCGGCACTAATGGCGGGGGGGTAAGTAAATATGATGGGAAATCTTTTACGAATTTTACAATTATTCAGGGGCTTGTAAATGACGTTGTTTTGGGAATTACGGAAGATAAAAAGGGAAATCTTTGGTTTTCTACCATTGGTGGAATAAGTAAATACGATCCGACTGTTAAAGAAGAATCTAATATCCTATCATCACATAGTAAGCAGCTTGCATTTACCAATTTTACCACCGATCAAGGTTTGATAAGTAATGTTGTGACCTGTTGCATTACTGATAAAAAAGGAAATCTTTGGTTTGGTACTAATAAAGGTATTAGCAAATACAACCCCAACAGAACAACAGGATCTATCGAAAAAGCATTTACTAATTATACAACTGCTGATGGATTGACGACCAATTCTATAATTAACATACTGGAAGATAAAAATGGAAATCTATGGTTTGGAACTGAAAAAGGAATAAGCATATATAATCCAAACTTAACAAATGGGCAAAAAGAGAAATTATTTTCGAATTTCAACCAGACTCATGGACTTTTACCAAGGTATATTTCAAGTTTGGCTGAAGATAAAAATGGGAATATTTGGATTTCAATGGGAGAGGGTGTAACCAGATATACACCCAATTTGAAAGAAGGAGCAAATGAGAAGCCATTCACAAAATTCACTACCAAACAAGGGTTGGCAAGTAACCAGGTTTTCTGCATCACTGAAGACAAAACCGGGAATATTTGGTTCGGAACAAATGGAGCAGGGATATGCAAATACAATGGAAAATCATTTACAAGTTTTACACACGAGCAAGGATTAGTTTACAGCAAGGTTTGGAGCCTTTTAGAAGACAAAAGTGATAACCTTTGGTTTGTCACTGCTGCCGGATTAAGTAAATATGATAGAAAATCCTTTGCAAATATTCGTTTAGGAATAATCACATCAAATGTGAGATGTGTCATTGAAGACAGAATGGGAAATATTTGGTTTGGTGGCGTAAATGGGGCAACCAAATACGATGGGAACCGAGTTGAGGCAATTGAAGCTGCCCTGCAAAGAGGCGAAATTATCCCTCAACGAACACAACAAAACCTAAAAAAAATCAATGGAAAACTTGTTAAATCATATACTAATTATACAACGGCGCAAGGATTATCTAATAATTCCATTTTGAGTATTTCGGAAGATAAAAAAGGAAATCTTTGGTTTGGCACTTATGGTGGTGGCGTATGCAAATACGATGGCAACAGGGTGGAGGCTATTGAAAATGGTGAAAACATACCTTTGGAGAATCAGAAAGATCTAAAAAAAATAAATGAGAAATTTGTCAAATCATTTACAAACTATTCTACAAAACAAGGACTTGCTGGTAATATCATTAAGTGTATACTTATGGATAAAAGTGGGGATCTGTGGTTCGGAACCAATGGAAATGGAGTAAGTAAATACACCTGTCCCGTAAACGGAGGAACTTCAATTTTTACAAACTACTCCAAAACAGAAGGACTTTCAAATAACACCATTTTAAGCATGATGGAAGATAAATCCGGTGCTATTTGGATAGGAACATCAGGTGGCGGGGTCTGTAGACTTAATCCTTTGAAAAAAAACAGTTTGACATCTTCCCTATTCACAAATTATTCTACAGCTGATGGTTTGGCTGATGATGTAGTGTATGCTATTGTAGAGGATATAGCTGAAAATACAATCTGGTTCGGTACTAATTTAGGTTTGTCGGGATTAAAAATCAACTCTTTATCCGAAGGAACTGATGCGGTTAAATTTGAAAACTTTAACAACAAAACAGGCTATCCGATTAAGGATGTAAATACCAGTGCTTTAATTTTAGATAAAAAAGGAATACTATGGGCAGGTACCAGCGATAGGCTTGTGCGATTTGATTATAAAAGTATTCATAAAAATACGGATCCGCCAACAGTATTTATTCAATCCGTTAAAATTCAAGGTGAAAGTATTACATGGTACAAACTGAAATCGAAAGAATTTAATGGGACAGAAATGCACAAAACGGATTCAATGGCAATTCTTAATGAAGAAATAATCGCAAATGGCATTTCACTCTCTGAAATTCGCCGTAATGAACTATGCAAAAAATTCAGTGACCTGAAATTTGATAGCATCACTCCTTTTTATCCAGTGCCAATAAATTTAGTGCTGCCATTCAAACACAACAATATAACACTTGATTTTGGCGCAATTGAAACCTCCAGACCGCAGTTGATAAGGTATCAGTATATCTTAGAAGGTTATGACAATGACTGGAATCCTATTACTGATAAGAGCTCCGCAACATTCGGAAATATTTATGAAGGCACATATACCTTTAAATTAAAGGCGCGCAGCCCGGAAGGAATATGGAGCCTCCCGATAAAATATACTTTTAAAGTTTTGCCGCCCTGGTATCGTACCTGGTGGATGTACTCATTCTATTTCCTTATTGCGCTATCCATTATATGGTTGTTTTTCAGATGGCGCACCGGATCGTTAAGAAGAGAAAAAGAGAAACTTGAAAATACAGTAAAAGAAAGAACTGCTGAAGTAGTGGAACAAAAAGATTTATTAGTTGAACAAAAAGACCTGATTGAAGAAAAACAAAAAGAAATAGTTGATTCGATTAATTATGCAAAACGAATTCAATATACATTACTTGCACATGATAGATTGTTACAGCAAAATTTAAAAGAATATTTTGTTCTATTTCAACCAAAAGACATTGTGAGTGGTGATTTTTATTGGGCAACTTCCATAGTTAGAAGTGAAGAGATAAGAGTTGAGAGTGAAAAAAAATCCACATGCTTTTATCTTGCCATTTGTGATTCAACCGGCCATGGGGTTCCTGGAGCATTTATGAGTTTGTTAAATATTTCTTTTTTGAATGAAGCAATAACTGAAAAACATATTAAACAACCCCATGAAATTTTAAATCATGTGCGTCAGCGTTTAATTGAAAGCGTTTCACAAGATGGCGCACAGGACGGAATGGACGGCATTTTACTTTGTATTGAGTTTCCCTCTCCGGAGTTTATCCCGACAAAGGAGGGAGAGAGGGACGGAAGGGTGAGCTTAACTTATGCTGCCGCTAATAATGCCCCGGTAATTGTTAGAAATAATTCTATTATCAATTTACCGGCCGATAAAATGCCAATAGGAAAAGGTGAAAAAAATAATTCATTTACACTTCATACAATTGATACAAGAAAAGGTGACACACTTTATTTTTATACCGATGGATACGCCGACCAGTTTGGCGGTGCCAAAGGAAAAAAATTAAAAAAGAGAACTTTGGAAAACCTCTTGATTTCCATTCACAAAAAAACAATGGAAGAGCAAAAACAAATACTTGCTGCAACCATTGGAAATTGGAAAGGCAATTTGGAGCAGGTGGACGATATACTTGTAATTGGGATGCGAATAGGTTACGAATAGGTTACGAATAGGTTACGAATAAACAAATCGTTACTAATTTACGAAACGGTGTGTAAAAAAAGTCACACTATTTCGTAAATTCGTTTTTTATTCGTTTATTGGTAACCAGTAAATTCGTTCATTATTCGTTCATTAGTAACCTATAAATTCATTTTTAAAAACAAACAAAATATTATTTTATGGCTTTCGAAAATCTTTTAACAACATTTGAAAATGGAATTTTCATAATTACCGTTAATCGCCCTGATAAATTAAATGCAATCAACAAAAAAACAATTGAAGAAATTGGCCTTGCTATTAAATTTGCGGAATCAAATTTCAGTGTTAAGGCAATAATTATAACGGGAGCCGGACAAAAAGCGTTTGTTGCCGGTGCGGATATTTTTGAATTTGTTGGACTTTCTGTTGAACAAGGGAAAGCGATGGCTCTGGCAGGGCAAATTGTTTATAAATCGATTGAAACATGCTCTAAACCTGTTATTGCAGCTGTCAACGGTTTTGCTTTGGGTGCCGGTTGTGAACTTTCAATGGCCTGCCATTTACGTGTTGCAAGCGAAAATGCTAAATTCGGACAACCGGAAGTAAACCTGGGTTTGATTGCCGGCTACGGTGGAACACAACGTTTGATTCAATACATTGGAAAAGCTAAAGCAACAGAATTACACATGACAGGTGAATTTTTAAATGCTCAACAAGCCCTGGATTTAGGTTTAGTAAATTATGTTGTTCCACAAGATCAACTGATTGCAAAATGCGTGGAGGTATTGGGTAAAATATTAAGCAAATCACCGGAAGCGATAACAGGAGTTATCAATAGCGTTAATGCGTATTTCGAAAATAATGTAGATGGGTTTTATGCGGAAACTGAAGAATTCGGAAAATGTTTTGCCTCTGAAGACTTTGTAGAAGGGACAACCGCATTTATGGAAAAAAGAAAAGCCACGTTTGTTGGTAAATAATTCGATGTACTGATTTGCAGATAAAACCCTGTGCTGGTTGAAGACACAACATCACTACATCAACACTATCACATTAAAAAACCACCTTGACACAACTAAAAAAACTCGCTTCACAAACCGCTATTTATGGCTTGCCAACTATTGTGGGGCGATTGTTGAATTATTTTCTTACCCCACTTTACACCTATTTGTTTTCTCCGGCCGAGTTTGGAGACGTTACATCAGCGTATGCTTATGTTTCCTTTCTGATGGTGTTCTTAACCTACGGTATGGAAACCACCTTGTTCCGCTTTTCACAAACAGAAGTTGAGAAAGATAAAGTTTATTCAACCGCCTTAACTTCGCTTTTTATTTCCTCCATCGCATTTATTATAATTACAAGTTTTTTTGCCAACAATATTGCGGATACACTTAAGTTTTCAGGCCATTCTGAATACATAATCTGGTTTGCTTTAATTCTGGGCTTTGATGCTTTTAGTGCTATTCCCTTTGCAAAACTCCGTGAACAAAACAAAGCCCGACGATTTGCAATTATTAAATCACTGAATATTGCCATCAATATTGGATTGAATTTATTTTTCATTTGGTTTTGCAAAACAGTTTATGACGCTCCGCAATCTTCTTTCAAACCTTTTGTGGAGATGGTTTACAGTCCTAAAATTGGTATTGGTTATATTTTTATCTCAAATCTTATTGCAACAATAATTACGCTGATTTTACTGACACATGAAATTATTTCTGTAAAATGGAAAGTGGATCCTGCACTTTGGAAACGAATGATGAAATATGGTCTTCCGCTATTAATAGCAGGATTGGCAGGTATGGCAAACGAAACGCTTGATAGAGTATTGATTCCGCTTCTCCTTCCGGAAGAAATTGCAAAAAGCCAAAATGGTATCTATGGGGCTTGTTATAAGATTGCTATCCTGATGAGCATCTTTATTCAATCCTTCCGATTTGCTGCAGAGCCCTTCTTTTTCAACCATTCTAAGGGAAAAGACGCTAAAAAGACCTATGCAGATATTATGAAATATTTTGTAATTATTTGCTCTGTTATTTTTTTAGGAACCATGATGAACATACAGTGGATACAGTATTTCGTCGGCGAAAAGTTTAGAGAAGGACTCGGTGTAGTTCCAATTTTGTTGCTCGCCAATTTGTTTCTCGGCATTTTTATTAATCAGTCGATATGGTATAAACTTACGGGACAAACCGGATATGGAGCTATTCTCACCATTTTTGGTGCATTAATTACCATTTCACTAAATATTTATTGGATCCCACGAATCGGATATATGGGTTCAGCGTGGGCAACGCTTATTTGTTATGCTTCTATGATGTTACTTTCTTATTTCTGGGGTAATAAACATTATCCTGTTAATTATGATTTAAAACGCATATTGGGGTACTTAGGATTATCCGTAACTTTGTACTTCATTAGCACTTTCATTAAAACAGAATCAACAATAATTAATTTATTTTTAAATAATAGTATATTATTGGGGTTTGTTTTTGTTGTATGGAGATTTGAAAAAACACACCTCACTACTATTATCTCTCCAAAGGAGAGTGAGAAATAGTGGGCAGGTTATTGATATAATAATTGGTTTTAAAAGGGTAAAAACAATAAACAATTAAGTTAAAAAATGCACATCTCTCCTTTGGAGAGAGGATTAAAGCTGAGGTTATGAAAATAAAAATTATCAATAAATCAAAACACGAATTACCAAACTATGCTACCAATGCTTCGGCAGGAATGGATTTGCGGGCTAATTTGGAACAGTCAATTGTTTTAAAATCGCTGGAACGTACATTGGTACCAACAGGTTTGTTTTTGGAAATCCCTCTTGGATTTGAAGCGCAAATTCGCCCCAGAAGCGGATTGGCATTTAAAAATGGACTAACCATTCTCAACTCTCCCGGCACTATTGATGCTGATTACAGAGGCGAAATAAAGGTAATTTTAGTAAATCTTTCAAATCAGGATTTTATAATTAACGACGGTGAACGAGTTGCTCAAATGGTTATTGCAAAACACGAACAGGCAGAGTGGATTCAGGTAGAACAATTAATTGAAACCGACCGTGGAACCGGAGGTTTCGGAAGTACGGGAACAAAATAAAATGCCCCTCCCGACCTCCCCAAAGGGGAGGAGGTAAAACATAAACTAAATGTATAAAATAAAGTTTAACCCTAATAAATTTTAATTTCTCACCAGCACCCCCCTCCCCTTTGGGGAGGGGATGAAGGGGTGGGGCTTCTTTATCTATGAAAATAATTATTCCAATGGCGGGGATGGGCAAACGAATGCGCCCACACACACTTACAACACCAAAACCTTTGATTCCGATTGCCGGCAAACCCATGGTGCAGCGTATTGTTGAAGATATCATCAAGGTATGCGATGAAGCTGTTGATGAAATCGCCTTTATTATTGGGCGTTTCGGGAAAGAGGCAGAAAATAATTTAGTTGCTATTGCTGAAAGCCTTGGGGCAAAGGGCAGTATTTATTATCAGGATGAGCCACTCGGCACAGCACATGCAATCATGTGTGCAAAAGATTGTTTAACAGGAAAAGTCCTTGTGGCATTTGCTGATACCCTGTTTAAGGCTGATTTTAAAATGGACTCTTCTCAGGAAGGAATTATCTGGGTTCAAAAAGTAGACGATCCAAAACCTTTTGGTGTGATAAAGTTGGATGCCAATAACGTAATAACGGACTTTATTGAAAAACCTCAGGAATTTGTTTCTGACCTTGCTATTATTGGTATTTATTATTTTAAAGACGGTGAATATTTAAAACGCGAATTGCAATATTTGCTTGATAATGATTTGAAAGAGAAAGGTGAATACCAACTCACCAACGCGCTTGAAAACATGAAAGCGAAAGGAACAAAATTTACACCGGGCAAAGTCACTGAATGGCTTGATTGTGGGAACAAAGATGCAACAGTTTATACCAATCAGCGCATATTAGAGTTTAATAAAAACACCGTTCGTAAATCCAAGTTCATAAATCGTAATTCTTCAATAATTGAACCTTGTTTTATTGGTGAAAATGTTCAACTCATAAATTCTACTATTGGTCCTCATGCTTCTATAGGAGATGGCTGTATGATTGAAAACTCTGTGATTGAAAACAGCATCATTCAAACGAGCAGCAAAATTAAAAATGCCGTATTGAGCAATTCGATGATTGGAAACTTCGCTGAATACACAGGGAAATCAGACAATGTAAGCATTGGTGATTATTGTGTAATAAAATAACACATCTCCTCTACCCCTCTCCACAAGTTAGGAGGAGGAACCCAAAGATTTAAAAGACATTGAAAAAGATAAAAGATAAATTTAGCACCAAACAACTCACCTTATACCCCCTCTCCTTTGGAGAGGGGAGGGCAAACAACCAGTGGTTGTTTGAGCCAGCCAGTGCTAAGCTGGGGAGAGGTATTTTATTTTTCTTCCTCTTCGTTCTTTCTTTCACTTCATGTAAAACAACACAAACTAAAACAAGTTCAGTAAAACAAAAAGAAACTCAAAAATCGTCAGTCAAAAAACAATTATCAGGCAAAGAGATTGAATTTGCCAAGCTTTTTTATAGTGCCCTCGACCAGAAAATTTTGGGTAATTATGATTTGGCTGAAGGATATCTATTACAAGCGTTGAAGATAGATCCCAACAGTGCTGCAACAATGTATGAATTGGCCAATATTTACGCTTTTAAAAATAATAAAAAACTATCCTTGTATTACAGTAAAAAAGCGGCAACAATTGATCCTGATAATATTTGGTACCAGGTGCTGTACATCGACTGTTTAAAAGACAATAAACAAACCGCAGAAATGATAACGGTTTATAAAAGTTTATTAAAAAAATATCCCGAACGTATTGATTTTTATAATGAACTCGCAAACGCATATATTTATTTAAACAAAGCAACAGATGCTTTAAAAACGTATGATAAAATAGAAAGCCTTATTGGGGTTACCGATGATGCGTCAATGCAAAAATTTAAAATTTATAAGGCAATTAATAATTTTGACAAAGCTGTTGCAGAGATGCAAAAACTAATTAAAACATTTCCAAAAGAAGGTAAATATTACGGTATTTTGGGTGAATACTATCAGGACAAAGGACAAAGCGATAAAGCATTGGCTGCTTATAACGATTTGCTTAAAATAGACCCACAGAACGCCTATGTGCATTTATCTTTAGCCGATTACTACCGTAATCTTAAACAAAACGAAAAAGCATTTGATGAAATAAAAATTGCATTTAAAAGCAAAGATTTGAATATTGATGCAAAGGTAAAAATACTATTGTCATACTATTCAATCACTGAAACTTACCCGGAACTTAAAGCCGACGCCGATGAATTGTGTAAAATAATTGTGGAAGTACATCCTGATGACGCAAAAGCATTTTCTATTTATGGCGACTTTTTGTATCGTGATAAAAAAAACGAAGCAGCGAGAACTCAATACCGGAAGGCAATTGCAATTGATAAAGAGAAATATGCACTTTGGAATCAATTGCTGGTTATTGAATCTGAACTAAGTGATTTTGCGTCTATGCAAGAAGAGAGCAAAGAGGCAATGGAGTTATTTCCAACACAGGCATTACCTTATTTTTTTAACGGCGCGGCAAATATTCAACTTAAGAATTATAAAAAGGCTGTTGAAGTGCTTAATGAAGGGAAACAGTTTATTTTTGACGAATCCATTCTTGTACAATTTTATGCCTATATCGGTGATGCTCAAAATCAATTGAAAAATTATAGTGCCTCAGATTCGGCATACAACAAAGCAGTAGAAATTGATCCTGGCAATGTTTATGTTTTAAATAATTACGCCTATTACCTTTCATTACGTAATACCAATTTGGAAAAAGCTGATTCGATGTCAAAAAAATGCAATGAGCTAGAACCTAATAACAACTCCTACCAGGATACCTACGGATGGATTTTATATCAGATGAAAAAATATGATGATGCTAAAGTATGGATTGGCAAAGCCCTTGATAATGGTGGTAAAAATAACGGAACATTGCTTGAACATTATGGGGATGTGCTGTATAAGCTTGGCGAAACTGAAAATGCCCTGAAATATTGGAAAGATGCAAAGAAAACCGGTAGTACTACTGATTTTATAGATAAAAAAATCTCTGACAAAAAATTATATGAATAGTCGCCTTTTTTGTTTTTTTATTTTTGTTTTCAGTTCAACGAGGCGAAGTTTTTTCATTTTGTTTTTGGTTGTCCTTGGTTTACAATCTTGTAAACAACAACAAAAAATAGTGATAAAAAAAACCAAATGTATTTTAGATTTTAAATCTGCAAAAACACTAACAGCAAATTTAAAAGCTAAGGAATTTTGTTTCGACAGGCTCAATGCAAAACTAAGTGTGGAAAGCGTTATTGACAGTTCATACAGTTCATTTGCAATTACATTACGAATGAAAAAGGATAGTGTTATCTGGATGTCTATTTCTAAATTGGGAATAGAAGGGGCACGGGTTTTAATTACAAAGGATTCTGTGAAATTCTTTAACCGAATCAGTAATAATTATTTTAAGGGCGACTTCACCTATACCAGCAAAATATTTAATACCCCTTTGGATTTTGAAATGCTGCAATCATTATTAGTTGGTAACAGCGTAGCGTTTTACAATGAGGATGAGAAAATAAAACCGGGAGTAGATAATTGTCAATATACACTTGGAACCATCAGAAAATATAAACTTCGCAGGGTGATGGAAAAAGGGAAAGAGTTAAAAGAGCCTGCACAAAGTATTTATTTGATACCTGAAACATTTAAAATTTCACGCATTTTATTTTACGACTTTAATCCCGACCGTAGTTTTGATGCAAGTTTTTCGGAATACACAACAATTGATTCAACACAATTATTTCCTTTAAAAATGAATTATAATATCAAAGCTCAAAAAAATATAAAGATTGATATCCATTATACTAAACCGCGCTTAAACGAAGAGCAAAGTTTCCCTTTCAAAATTCCGGATAATTATGAGCAAATTTCGTACAAAGAATAACAATAGGTGGCCTTTGCTTATTGTAGTTTGGTGTTTGGCATTGCTGAATACCCTTCCTTGCGCTGCTCAGAAAAAAACAAAAAAAGATTTAGAAAACAAAAAAAAACAGTTGCAAAATGAAATTGCTTATACCAATCAATTGCTCGACGAGACCAAGAAAAATAAAAAGCTATCATTAAATCAATTAGTAACATTAAATAAAAAAATAACTGTTCGTGAAGAGCTAATTTATACAATTAACAGGGAAATCAACGTGCTCAATGGTCAAATAAATCAAAACAACTCAACTATTAAAGGACTTCAGAATGATTTATCAAAACTAAAATCAGAATATGCAAAAATGATTTATTACGCGTATAAAAATCAGGATGCATACAGCAGGTTGATGTTTATTTTTGCTTCGAAGGATTTTGATCAGGCATTTATGAGGTTAAAATATCTTCAGCAATATAATGAATACCGACACAAACAAGCTGAAATGATTATAAATACTAAGAAAATGTTGGATGGGAAAATTCTGGATTTAGAAGCTAAAAAATCAGATCAAAGCGTTTTGCTATCCAGTGAACAAGTTGAAAAGCGAAGTCTGACATCGGAAAAAACAGAAAAAGAACACGTGTTTTCACAACTACAGGAACAAGAGGGGAAACTAAAAAAAGATTTGGAAAAAAAGAAAAAAGATGCGGAAAAACTGGAAAAAGCGATTCAACGCGTCATTCAAATGGAACTTGAAAAGATGCAAAATGATGCCGCTGCCTCAAATAAGCCAAAACCGGAAAGATTAGTTTTAACACCTGAATCGCAACAACTCTCCAATTCTTTTTTCAGTAATAAAGGAAAACTTCCTTGGCCGGTAGTAAAAGGCATTGTCAGCGAACGTTTTGGGGTTCATCCGCATCCGCTTATCCCGAACATTGATATAAATAATAATGGCATCGATATTACTACAAGTACCGGTTCATTAGCTCGTGCTGTATTTGATGGTGAAGTGAAAGCCATTGTAAATATGCCTGGCTCAGGACAATTTATCTTAGTTCGTCATGGCGAATTTCTGACAATATATTCCAACTTAAAAGATGTTTATGTAAAAGTCGGTGATAAGGTAAAAACAAAAGATAATATCGGTTCTATTGTATTTGATGGCGAAGACTCTAAAACAGTCCTACATTTTGAGATCTGGAAAGGACAAATAAAAATGGATCCCGAAACCTGGTTGTTTAGAAATAACTAGTGTCATGTCAATCGTGAAATATCCTAAAGTCATGCTGAACTTGTTTCAGCATCCATAAGATTCCGAAACAAGTTCGGAATGACCAACAATGCGACAAAACAAACTTGACTTGACACTTGGAGAAAAAGGTCTCTCTCTCTGTGAAACCAGTTAAAACGCTGTGCTCTCTGTGTTAAAATGTAATAATTGCTGTGTTTAATGGGGTTTAACGGGTAGGACGATAAATAAAAATCTTGCCTTTTGTAATAGTTTTCCTGTCAAACTCATTAAAAGTAACCTTCCTTTTTCCGTAAGCATTTTGTTCTGCTAAAATATATTTTCCGTCCGCGTTTATTTTATAAACGATAGCAGTATGCTGTGAGGCCTTTAATCCTGTTGAAGTTTTAACGTTTTTGAATTGAATAATATCACCCGGCAAAACAGCCGCGTCGTCAGGATTTATTTTTTGTCCGAATACAAACTTATGATCCCACTTTGCACCTTCCTGATCAAGTATTTGAGCGGCTAAATCCCAGCATTCTCCACGGCCTACTTTTTTACCTTTTTTTTCTTCAACATAATGAACAATTTTTTGATTTAATTCGGGTAATGAATCCTGTGCCCTGATTATACCGGGAATTAATAGCATAAGCATTAATGATAGTCGCATACGGATTAATTTTATAAAGAATTAAAAAAGCCACCAAGATATTTTCATTGGTGGCTTTTTATAAAAAAACAGTACTCCTTAATACATAAAAACAATTATTTCAGAGTAACACTTGTTTCGCCGATAATAACATTATCACAACCTATTGTAATTAGATATTTGCCGGGAATAAAAGGATTAGGATTCTCACAAAAAATATCAACTGCCAGATCTGAGTTTTTGTATTCAACATCTTCTTTCCCTGCAAAATATCCCTTTGAACCGTTGAAACTAAACATATTTCCGGAATCGGGAGATTTACAGATTTCCTTTCCATCAGGTGATACAATACGAACATAAACAGGCTTTTCTCCACTTTTAGCAATTTTATTTTCACCTAAAACAAATGAAACTTTTATTTTTTCAACACGCGAAGCGCGTTCAGTTTCAACTTCTTTTTTGCCTCCTGATTTAAACTTAACCCCTTTCGCTGTAGGTTTTGTAGCCTTCAAAATAGAACCTAAATTAACAGTGCTTTGTAATGCATCTTTATCTTTAGAAAGCTTGGTTGTAATCCCTTTTTCTGCATGCAGATCTGCACTAACTTTATCTTTTTCTGCAATAATTACCTTGTTTAACGTATTTAACGAATCAATTTCCGCAATATAGTGTTTCATGATTTTACGTAAAGAGAGGGTTTCTTTTCGAAGCTTTGAAATAATCAATGCATCATCTTTGTGCTTCTCCGCTTGAATAATTAATTCAGCAATTTCAGCACGTTTTGCTTCTAACTCGGCCTGCATTACTTTATCATTTGTTTGTAAAGTAGCATACTCCTCCTGTAATTCAAGTAAATCTGTTTTTACATTATCACGTTCCAATGTAACTTGTTCTTTAATTACGACTTCCGTATTTGCACGTCCCCGTTCGTGCAGCCAAAGCCCTATAAATGTTCCATTGCCTAATAATAATAAAATCAGTAAAATAATAAACAACATATTATTTGACTTTTTTTCTTCTTTCTGATTATTTTCCATAATAAATATGATTAATTTTATTGTGCAAAAGTAACAAATTTTAACTGTCTTAAGCAAACGTAATGTTCAACGATTTTATTGCCCTGATATTTCCACATATATGTGTTTCTTGTGGAAAAAGCTTATATAAAAACGAACATAGCATTTGCACCTACTGTGCCTACTATTTGCCTAAAACCAATTTCCATTTGGAAAACGATAATCCCATTGCAAAGATTTTCTGGGGGCGCGTTCCCGTTTTTTCAGCCGCTGCCTATTATGGCTTCAATAAGGGAGGAAAAGTACAACATTTAATTCATCAGTTAAAGTACAAAGGGCAAAAGCACATTGGTGTTTCCGTAGGGAAATTGTATGGTTATGAACTTAAGTATTGCGAAGATTTTAATAGTGTAGATACTATTATTCCTGTTCCTTTGCATCCGAAAAGACAAAGGAAACGAGGGTATAACCAAAGCGATTGTTTTGCTGAAGGCCTGGCTGAAAGTATGAACGTTGAAGCAGACTATAAAACCCTTTATCGTGCTGTTGAATCAGAAACACAAACAAAAAAATCACGATTTAACCGTTGGCAGAATGTAGAATCAATTTTTCAATTACGTAATCCTGAAAAGATTGAAGGGAAACATATCCTGTTGGTGGATGACGTTATAACTACCGGCGCTACACTGGAAGCCTGTGCCAATACATTACTTCAAGTATCGGGTGTGAAAGTTAGCATTGTTGCAATGGCTTATGCCGCTCATTGAGCTTTTTTGCGATTCAAAATAAGTAAATTAATAGTTTCCTTTGATTAAAGATTTTATAAAAAGGCTTTTATATCTTTGCAATCCTGATATACGGTTATACTGATTTGCCCATGTCCCGGTATTATATTTTTACTATGAAAAAACGAATTATTAATTTCATTCATTCATCTCTTCATTCTCTCATCAACATATCGTCCCATCGACTAATCAGCATATCCGCTTATCTTCTCGTCAGCACCTTGATTTTTTCCTGTGCTCAGGTAGTGGCACCGGGTGGAGGGAAAAAAGATGTGGATCCCCCTAAAGTTGTGAAATACATCCCTGATAGCGCATCATTGAATTTTAAATCGAAATCTATTGAGGTGTTTTTTGATGAGTTTGTCCAGTTAAAGGATTTGAATAACCAGCTTATTATTTCGCCACCGCTGGAAAGCGCTCCTGATATTAAAGTAAAAAACAAATCTCTTATTATTGATTTCGATAAAAAGGAAATACTTAAGCCCAATACTACTTACTCCATTAGTTTTGGCAATGCTTTACAGGATATTCATGAAGGCAACTTCAGTGAAAATTTAAAATACATTTTTTCAACCGGCAGTTTTATCGATTCACTGATGCTGAAAGGCAAAATAGAAAATGCATTTGACCATAAAAGCGAAAAAGGCATTTTAGTAATGCTTTACTCTGATTTTAGCGATAGTGTGATCTATAAAAAAAAGCCTGAATATTTTGCAAAAACAAAAGAAGATGGTTCTTTTCAAATTGATAATATCCGTAACGACAACTTCAGATTACTTGCATTAAAAGATGCTAATGCCAATTACATATATGATAACGAGTCTGAAAGCATTGGTTTTATTGACTCTTTAATTGATGTTTCTAAAAAAAGAAAATTCACCATCACTGTATTCCAGGAGCCGGCAAAAAAAGTTTTTTTAAAGAAAACTATTTATAGCTCTTATGGAAAAATTATTTTTGTGTTTAATAAATCCACTGACAGCATTAGCATTATTCCACTCAATAATTCATTTAGTAACGATGATGTTTTGCTGGAATATTCAAAAAAGAAAGACTCATTAAATTATATTTTTAGAAATTGTGAGAAAGATTCATTGATTCTGCAAGTTAAAAATGGAAATAGAATTATGGATACAGTTTCGTTTAAATTGATTAATAAAGAAGATGCTTTAAAAAATAAAAGAAATCCTTTTGCATTAAAAGTTATTAGTAGCCCCGCTGGAAATCAAAACTTTGATTTAAATGCGGAGTTTAAAATTGTTTTTAATAATCCGATTGCAAAATGGAATAATCAGGCAATTCAGATGAAAGAAGATAGTTTAGTCTGGAAAAAAACAAAAGATTTATCTTATGGAATTAATCTACAAACTATATCTCTGTTAGGCTTGGATACTACTTCTGTTCAGGATCCCAATAATCCATCAAAGAAATTTATTGCATCGGTTCAATCTGAAGTCGACCAATGGAAAGAAAACACCAGCTACCATTTATTCATTCCACCCGGCACCTTTACTGATTTTTTTGGTTTAACAAACGACAGCATTAAAATTGATTTCAAAACTCGCGAGAAAACATTTTATTGTACACTAAAATTAAAAATTGAAATCCCTGAAACTAAGGGTAATTACATCGTTCAGCTATTGGATGAAAAAGAAATTCCTATACGCGAACACAACATTAAAAAATCAGAAACAATTAATTATGAATATTTATATTCCAAAAAATATAAGTTGAAAATTATTTATGACGATAATGCAAATTATAATTGGGACACGGGGAATCTTCTCTTAAAGCAACAGCCGGAAAAAGTAATCTATAATTCCGAGCCCGTTAATCTTCGACCTAACTGGGATATGGAATTGGATTGGAAGGTTTCTCCTTAATCTTTGTTTACCATTTTTTCCTTTTGGAAAGTAGATTTTCTGATCAAATCATTTTCAGCAATCATCTTTGATAAAGCACTAAAATAATTATCAAAACCTTTTTCATAATAGGATAAAAACAGGAATGGGTCTATTAATTCCAACTCCATTAACAGAAATTTACCATTGACCATGATGCCATCAACGCGGGTATATAAACAACCTTTAGCAAAATGGTCAACAAAATGTTTTGCCGTTTCTATAAATAATTCATCTGGCTCAACAGCGTGAATCGTTCCACCATGAGTGTGTTGTACTCTGAAGTCTCCTATGCGTGGCTTTTTCACTACGCAATGGCTATAAATCCCATTAAAAAATATAAAAGACCATTCGCCGGCCGTTTCAATTTCTTTAATGAATGGCTGAACCATATAGGCTTCGCTTTCTAATAAGGTTTCAATGTTTTTTTGATGAAGTGAAAGATTATCGGATGTTAAGACAATTGTATTTTTTGCACCCCCGCTAATACAAGGTTTCATTATTAATTTTTCGGTATTCAATTGTTGAAAAAATGACAAAAATTGAGGACTTGTATTTTTTTCGATATAAAGCGTTGGAATAATGTTCAACCCTTTATCAGCTATATCTTTCAGATAATGTTTGTCACTGTTCCATTTTATTATTTTGAATGAATTAAGTAGTTGAACAGACAGGTTGTTCAGCTTATCAAGCCAATTGTAAAAAGCCTCAATTTTTTCATGATAATCCCAGGGAGCCTTTAACAAAACCAGATCGTAATTTACCCAGTTGACATTTTCATCTGTCCATACTTCTCTGTGAATATCCAAACCTTTTTTCTTCAGGAATTCCAATAAGAGCACATCTTCATCCTGAACAGAATCGGCTAAATATTTTTTTTGAATAGTATAACAAACAAATGCAATTTTCATTTTATTAAATTCTAATCAATAATTCCAAATGTGTCTGCATCCAAAATGGCAGGGAATAATTTTCTAAATGCGGATAACTCTGAACAATTTAAAGTTATTGTTTCGGTTGATTCCTCGTGCGCCTTTGTTTCACTAATTATTTCACCTTTTGCATTTATCACCGCTGAATCACCGGAGTGATAAATTTGGTTACCATCATTGCCCACCCTGTTCAATCCGACAACATAACACTGATTTTCAAGGGCACGGGCAAGCAATAATGTTTTCCATGGGAAACTGCGTATTTCTGGCCAATTGGCGACATAAATCAACAGATCGTATTCATAACGGGGATTCAAATCGTCTGTACTGCCCTTTACCCATTTATTCCTGCTCCAAACAGGAAAACGTAAATCATAGCAAATCAACGGACAAATTTTCCATCCTTTTAGTTCAACGATTATTTTGTTTTTGCCGGAAGTATAGCAACCGTCTTCATTAGCCATCCTAAACAAATGTCGTTTATCATAAGTGCTATAAGTTCCATCAGCATTCACCCAAACAAGACGATTATAGTGCTTTCCGGCTTCTTCAAAAATAAAACTCCCTGTTATTGCACACATTTTCTCTTTTGCTTTTTCTATCATCCAGTTTACTGTTTTACCATTCATTGGTTCAGCAAATTTTTTCGGATCCATACTAAAGCCTGTAGTAAACATCTCAGGAAGTACAATCAAATCGGTGCTTACAGAAATATCATCAATCTTTTGAGAAAACATATTTAAATTTTTTTCTTTGTTTTCCCAATGTAAATTGGATTGTATAATTGTAATTTTTAAGTCGTTCATAAAAGCCCCTCTCTTAATCTCTCCCCAAGGGGAGAGACAATAGGTAAAATGCTTTACTTTAAATATCTTTCTTTTTATTCTTCATTTTTGTCTCTCACCCTTCTTCCCCTCCCCTTTGGGGAGGTCGGGAGGGGCTTCTCTTATATTTTATTTAATATTTCTGCTGCTTTTTCTAAAGTCTCATCTTTTTTTGCAAAACAAAAACGAAGCACCTTGTTATCAACTTCATTATGATAAAACACCGAAATAGGAATAGATGCAATACCAAACTCCTTTGTTAAACGGGTTGCAAAGTTGGTATCTTTTTCTTTACTGATTCCATTGTATCTTAATAATTGGAAATAAGTTCCGGTAGCGGGCTCAAACTTAAATTTTGAATCTTTAATCATCGAAATAAAATAGTCTCGTTTTTTTTGATAAAAACTCCCCAGGTCCAGATATTTTTTTTTATTTTTTAGATATTCGGCTAATGCATATTGTATCGGAGTATTGCAGCAAAATACAATAAACTGGTGAACTTTCCGAAATTCTACCATCAGCTTTTTGGGCGCAACACAATAGCCCATTTTCCAACCGGTAGCATGAAATGTTTTACCGAAGGATGATATAATAAAGCTTCTCTCAGCAAGCTTTGGAAATCGGGCTACACTCTGGTGCTCATATCCATCAAAAATAATATGCTCATAAACTTCATCGCTTATGATAACAATCTCGGTACCCTTGGTCAGCTTCTCCAACTTTGCCATATCTCCGGCAGTCATAATGCTGCCGGATGGATTATGAGGAGTATTAATTATTATCATTTTCGTATGATAATTAATTACCTTTTTTACCTCATCCCAATCTATCAGATAGTGAGGTGCTTTCAGTTGTAAATAAATTGTTTTTCCGCCATTTAACTCAATAGCCGGTTGATAACAATCGTATGCCGGTTCAAAAATAATTACTTCATCTCCTTCCCGAATAATAGCCGAAATGGCTGTATATATTGCCTGCGTTCCACCTGCGGTAATTGTAATTTCTGTTTCAGGGTCATATTTTGCAGAATAAATTTCTTCCGTTTTTTCCGCAATAATCTCTCGAAGGCTCATTAATCCTGCCAGTGGCGCATATTGATTATTGCCGTTTAGCATATATTTATTTACCAGGCCTATTAATTCTTCATCGCAACTGAAATCCGGAAAGCCCTGAGAAAGGTTGATGGCATTGTTATCGGCAGCTAATTTACTCATTACAGCAAATATAGAAGTTCCGACATTCGGCAACTTACTACTAATTAAATTAGGATAATTCATGGTAGAATTTAAATTTTGAGGTATCAAAGTACAAACTTTATTTAAATAAAAAAAATTCAATTGGAAATTTGTAGCAAAGGTCAGAATAGGATCAAAATAATTTGGAATATTTGCAGAGCCGACAGCAAAGAAAGAATATCTTTAATTCGCGTAAAACTATTATTTTTATGCAATAAAAATTGATTTTTTACAATCGAACAAAATTGGTTCAAGGCAAAATGATTCCCAAGAAAGCACATTCATCAGAGAAAAATAAGCGGGAAATTGAATCTCCTCCCCCCCCCTCTGGCGAGAGAAGTTCCTCGATTGCTAATGTTATTAGTGAAAGTCGTTTTGCATTCAATAATTTTAAGGTGCAAGCACTGATTCTTATTATTCTTGGTTTTATTTTGTATTCCAATTCTTTTAAAAATGAATACGCTTTGGATGATGGTATCGTAATTCAAAAAAATGAATACGTACAACGCGGCATACATGGCATTCCTAAAATTTTAACCACCGATGCTTATGATAGTTTTTACCGTCAGATGCATGCCAAGGAACAACTTTCCGGTGGAAGGTACCGGCCACTCTCAGTCGTTACTTTCGCTCTTGAACAACAACTGTTCGGCTCTAAAGCAAAAGACAAACCGGCTGAAGACATTGCATTTGTACGTCATTTGGTGAATGTGCTGCTTTATATTTTTTCGATAATCACCTTGTTGTATTTTTTGCGAAGCTTCATTTTCAAAGATAATCCGCACTTGGCATTTATTACCTGTTTGATCTTTTTGATTCATCCGATACACACCGAAGTGATTGCAAATGTGAAGAGCAGGGATGAAATTTTATCTTTTTTATTTATCATTCTTACTTTCATTTCTTTATTACGTTTTCATCAAAACAAAGAAAAACTACAATTGTTTTTTGCCTTGATATTTTATTTTTTCGCTTTTCTCTCGAAAGAATATGCAATCACATTGGTACTTTTAATTCCAATGTTATTATACATTGTTAATGGGAACTCAATAAAGGAAAGCCTTATCTCAACAATTCCATTTGTTGTTGTAGCTATTTTATATTTATTTATTCGTTTTTCAATTGTTGGGAAAGGTGGGCTTGTTGAAAACCCTGATGTGTTGAATAACCCATTCAAATTTGCTATAACACCTGAAAAATGGGCAACAAAAATTGAAATA
Organism: Bacteroidia bacterium; assembly: GCA_036170695.1. Classification (GTDB taxonomy): domain Bacteria; phylum Bacteroidota; class Bacteroidia; order 2-12-FULL-35-15; family 2-12-FULL-35-15; genus 2-12-FULL-35-15. The sequence continues at coordinate 2,013 of JAVHPR010000436.1, read as the reverse complement.
TTGAATCATTATTTACGATTATTATTTTATCCATCTCCACTTTCCAGCGACTATTCCTATAATACAATTCCTTACACTAATTTTAAAAATGCCTGGGTATGGATCGCTATAACCATTCATTTGTCAATGATTGCGGCTGCAATTACTTTGTTTTTTAAACGAAATATTTTGTCATTCGCAATTGCTTTTTATTTGTTTCATTTATTTTTAGTTTCCAACATTTTGATGGATTTGGGAGCGACCATGGGTGAACGTTTAATTTATCATTCTTCCTTTGGTTTTGCAATAATTATAGCTATTATGGCTGATTGGTTATTGAAGAAAATCAATTCTGCAAAGGCCAGAAATAGTATTGGAATAGCTGTAGCCGCGATTGTTACATTATGGTGTATAATTGTAATCATTGAGCGAAACGCACAGTGGAAAAACGACACAACCCTTTTTATTGCTGATGCAAAGACAGTTCCAAACAGTGCATTGGTAAATGGAAACGCAGGCAAAGCATTTATTGATTTATCTGAAAAACCGGAAAATAAATCACGGGAACAAGAGCTTGTTATTAAATCAATTTATTATTTGAATAAATCTGTTGCTATTCATAAAGAATATGTAAATGGATATCTAAACGTTGGTGTAGCCTATTTTAAATTAAAAGATTACGATAAAGCCAGAGCCAACTGGGATATCGCTAAACGGATTTATCCTAACAATCCTTTTTTAAAAACAAATATGAAATTATTGGGAACTGTTTATTTCAATGATGCCATGAAAATGGGCGCAAAACAACCCAATGAGGCTCTTAAATTATTAGAGAAAGCATTAGAAGTTGACCCCAATAATGCTGATTACTGGTATAATTTAGGTGGCGTAAGTTATACCATTGGCGATTTTGAAAAAGCCAAAAATGCCTGGACAAAAACACTTTTATTAAATCCAAATAACCAGGAGGCCATACATGGGATGGCTGCACTAAACACAAAAAAATAGTTTTGGCAAAAGGGCAAAGCAAATTATCAATAATCTTGCCCCTCAATTGGATTTTGTCAGTTTTTCGCTTACCTCCCAAAGTTGCTTTGCCAGACCGGGAGTTTGAGAATAACGCGAATGCCATTTTTGCCTGCTATCGGCAAAATATTTTCCGGAAATATCTTTTACTTCATCGGAATAGGCTAACAATATGGATGTTTCAGCACCTTTTTCAATACTTACAGATAAAAACAATTTGAAAAACGTCCACCCCATTTTATAAAGAAATCCCGAATTTTTACTGCCGATATTTGTTTTTACTCTTCCCGGATGCAATGCATTAACTGTAACTCCAGTGCCTTTAAGTTGTTCGGCAAGTTCCAGTGTATATAGCACATTACATAGCTTTGATTGTTCGTAAGCTTTTAAACCATTAAAATTACCAGACATATTCAGATTATTAAAATCCAATGTACCCCTATAATGCGAATCTGAAGCTACAATTACAATCCGGGCAGGAGCAGATTTTTTAAGCAGATCAAGTAAAAGATTGGTGAGTAAAAAGTAACTTAAATGATTGGTCGCAAAAGTCATTTCAATATTATCTGCCGATAATTTAAAATGCTGAAAGGCAGCACCTGCATTATTAATTAATACATCCAGTTTATTTAGTTTTACTTTCACCTCTTCAGCTAACCTGCGTATTTCTTGCTGTGAAGAAAGATCTGCAACAAAAAAATCTATGTTTTTATTTCCACTGTATTTTTTAATTTCTTCAACCGCCGATTTAGCTTTATCAAAAGTGCGCGCTACTATAAATATATTCGCACCTCTTTTTGCTAGAGATTTTGCTGTTTCAAGTCCAATACCGGCCGAAGCACCGGTAATAAGAATATTTTTATTTTGCATTGTTTTCTTATTTTGGGATAATAATAACACGCCAATATTATAAGCGCTGTCATACTGAGCCTGTCGAATTATGTGCGGGGCTTTTGAATTTATTAAATTGCTTATCTGCTTTAGACATGCTGTCTTTTATTGTTTTGT
>JAVHPR010000435.1:0-1474 GCA_036170695.1 Bacteroidia bacterium | reverse complement strand
TTGCGAAATATCAGGTGTTACCGATTACAAATGCAAAGATGATGCAGATGCCCTCACACGCATACGTAACATCATGAGCAAGGTTGGTCATTTCGATAAAGCCGGATTTAACCGCATTGCGGCAGTTGCTCCAAAAAAGGATGAAAAAGAAATTTTGGGAATCGTACCCGATGCGCGTGATAAACAATACGATATGCACGAAATAATTCATCGCCTGGTGGATGATTCTGATTTCGAAGAATACAAAGAAGGATTCGGACAAAGCATTCTGTGCGGGCTTGCCCGTATCGATGGCTGGAGTGTTGGTATTGTTGCAAATCAACGAAAAGTAGTGAAAAGTAAAAAAGGAGAAATGCAATTTGGAGGCGTAATTTACAGTGACAGCGCTGATAAATCAGCCCGTTTTATTATGAATTGTAACCAAAAGAAAATTCCATTATTGTTTTTGCAGGATGTAACTGGCTTTATGGTAGGTTCACGTTCCGAACATGGCGGTATTATTAAAGATGGCGCTAAGATGGTAAACGCAATGTCAAATTCTGTGGTTCCAAAATTTACTGTGGTCATCGGAAATTCTTATGGTGCCGGAAATTACGCCATGTGTGGAAAAGCGTACGATCCGCGTTTAATTGTTGGTTGGCCAACCGCCCAAATTGCTGTGATGGGAGGGGCACAAGCTGCAAAAGTATTGGTACAGATAGAGATAGCTTCTTTAAAAGCGAAAGGCGAAATAATAACTCCTGAAAAAGAAGCTGAATTATATAATAAAACGAAAGATCGTTACGACAGTCAAACATCGCCTTATTACGCAGCAGCTCGTCTTTGGGTAGATGCCGTGATAAATCCATTAGATACCCGTAAATGGATTTCGATGGGCATAGAGATGGCAAATAACGCACCTATAACTAAAGCTTACAACGTTGGAGTGCTTCAAACCTAAACCCTATTTTAAAACGTATTAATTTTTTTCATCCTTTATCAGACTGGAAACAAATTTTCAAATTTATTGAGAGTATAATTAAAAAAACTTACTTTTGTTTAAACCAAAATTTAATAATAGAAATTCTACAAAATGAAAAACAAATCAAAAATCTTTACAGCGCGATTTATCTTTATTACTACAGCTATTTTATTGGCGGCTATGAGCCGTTTGTTTCCACACATTCCAAACTTCACTCCCATTGCTGCAATGGCATTATTCGGTGGTGTTTATTTTTCCGATAAACGGTTGGCTTTTATTATTCCTTTAATAGCAATGCTTTTAAGCGATATTGCCATTCAGTTATTATTTGGCTGGGGTTTCCATAATACAATGATATATGTTTATATAGGCTTTATTTTAACTTCAATCATTGGAATGATAGTTCGACGCAAGGTTTCCATACTTTCGGTGGCAGCTGGTTCTATTGTTTCGTCACTATTATTTTTCATTATCACTAATTTTGGTTTTTGGGCTGCTTCAGGTTTTCAGATG
>JAVHPR010000434.1:0-1506 GCA_036170695.1 Bacteroidia bacterium | reverse complement strand
AGAATCAAAATGTTTGCTATAAAAAATGCGGCTTAGGGATATTTGTCGTACACCCACAATAACGTAATTGATTTTATTTCATTGAAAATAGCTAACTTCGCAGCCCTATGAAAAAGGTCGCATTCCATACACTTGGCTGTAAACTGAATTTCTCAGAAACATCTACTATTGCCCGTTTGTTTGAAGAACAGGGTTATCAGGTAGTTGATTTTAAAGAACGTTCGGATGTATATGTTATTAATACCTGCACTGTTACAGCTAATGCAGATAAGGAATGTAAACAAATTGTTAAGTCAGCATTGAATAGTTCACCTGATGCATACATTGTTATAGTAGGATGTTACGCACAGTTGAAGCCTGATGATATTGCTAATATTTATGGTGTTGATTTAGTATTAGGGGCTTCCGAGAAATTTAAATTACTTAATTACTTAAATGATTTAACAAAAAAATCGAAAGCAGAAATTTATAGTTGTGAAATTGAAGAAGCCAACTTTTTTGTTGATTCTTATTCTATTGGTGACCGTACACGTGTTTTCCTGAAAGTACAGGATGGCTGCGATTATAATTGTTCATTCTGCACTATTCCTTTGGCAAGAGGCAATAGTCGTAGTGACACCATTAAAAATGCAGTAAAAAATGTATCTGATATTGCAAAACAAAATGTAAAAGAGATTGTGCTTACCGGTGTTAATCTTGGTGATTTTGGTAACAACGAATCTAAAACAAGCACTACTAAAAAAGAAACTTTTTTTGATTTAGTTAAAGAACTGGATAGGGTAGAGGGAATTGAACGTTTCCGTATTTCGTCCATTGAGCCAAATTTATTGAAAGATGAAATTATTGAATATGTTGCGCAATCAAAACGGTTTGTTCCGCATTTTCATATCCCGTTACAATCTGGAAGTAACAAGGTATTAAAGGCAATGCGCAGGCGTTATTTGCGTGAATTATATTTAGAGCGTGTTACAAAAATAAAATCCGTGATGCCACATTGTTGCATTGGTGTTGATGTGATTGTAGGATTTCCGGGTGAAAGCGATCAGGATTTTTTAGAAACTTTTAATTTCCTTAATGAATTAAATATTTCATACCTGCATGTATTTACCTATTCTGAGAGGGATAAAACTGAGGCAATACTGCTTAATGATATTATTCCTGTTGCAGTTCGAAAAAAACGCAATAAAATGTTACGCATACTTTCTGCAAAAAAGTTAAGATATTTCTATGAACAACATTTGGGTGAAGTTCGTACGGTGTTATTTGAGGCAGATAATAAGGATGGTTTTATGCATGGCTTTACCGACAACTATATTAAAGTAAAAACTGTATACAATCGCGACTTGATTAACCAATTGAAACAAGTTACTCTTAAAGAATTGGATGCTGACGGCTCAGTTTTAATCAATATCCATGCTGAAGAAATTTCTTCGGTTTCGTAATTAAAATTAGTAAATTGCTTATCTGCTTTAGACATGTAAAAAAATAGTATCTTAGCTCCTTATG
>JAVHPR010000433.1:0-7748 GCA_036170695.1 Bacteroidia bacterium | reverse complement strand
CGGCCGGATTTCCACCGCTGCATATCGTTTGAGCTGCGGCTATGGTACCGCCTGTTACAGCATTAACTGTTACAACTATATCATTGCTATTGGCGGTACAGACTACACCGTTCAGTGTACTGATCGTTATCCGTCTGTAACTAGTTGTTGTCGCTAAACCTGCCGAAACATCATATGTTGCACCTGTACCTAATGTGGCACTATAGCCATCACCGCTCTGTTTCCACTCATAGGTGAGTGGGCCGGAACCGGTTGATGCGACACTTTCCGAAAATGCAGCCGGGTCTCCACCGCTGCAAATTGTTTGAGCGGCAGCAATGGTACCACCGGTTACAGAATTTAATATCGAAGTGAAGGTTGCGTGCACATCAGTAATAATATCACCAGCTATTACTGATGTTCCACCTGTTCTTGTAACAGTACTTGGTCCGGTAGCTGCGGTTATTGCTCTTATCTGGATGCTACTCATCGTAATTGTATCTAAGACGCCAGTACCACTTCCGCCAATTGTAAGTGTAATTGTGGTTGCATCTGTAAGAGCCACGCTGACTGATGTTATATCAGTACCTGTAAAGGAAGCACTACCAGCTGAGGTGAACTCGAAGTTAGCAGGTGTGGAAAGAATTAGCGTTCCAAATGTTGAAATATCAGTTGCTAAATTTTCGCTAATAACAATATTACCGAGTGTAAAGGAAGGTGACGGGAATGAACAAGTGGTAAATGTTAATGTGGGAGCTGTAATAGTTACCTGTGCAAAAGCAGAATTTAAACAAGCAAATACAATCAAAATGATTGCATTTAACTTCATTTTGGATGCAAAGTTTCTTAAAAAATTGGCGTTACTATTAGGATAGTATTTTTTTTCCATATAAGTAACAATAGTTTTCGTAGCTGTAAACCTTTGATTTTATTGATGTTTATTATAAATATACACAGACAAAAAAAAGAAACCAACGGAAAAAATATTTTCAGAATCTTGGCATCTTCCTTAGCACTATCTATGACAATAATCAAAATGATAAAATTCTTACATTGTTTTACGCAAAAAGCATTAATATAGTTGCGGGTTTCAAATAAAAAAAAGTGTCAATTATTGTTAAGCAAATTGTTTTCAAATAGCGCTGATTATTAATGACATACGATCGGTTTGTAAATGTAAAATTAATGAAACTGGTAAAAATATACAGACAAACATGCCAAATGAATTCCTTTATATAATTCTTAGTATGAAATCAGGTAACAAATTTAATTATTTGAGCGCTCCAAAGCATGTTAATTTCAAACTTTTATAAACAATCAAATCTGAAAAAGAACTAATAAAAAACCTAAGCTTTTGGAAAAGTTAAAAAGATACAAAGTGTTGCCATCATTGTGAAAAAATTACTTTGTTCAAATATATATTTTATTTGAATCGAATCGAATAAAAAAATTGATACTTTTTTAATACGTATATGTCTTAATTTATTTAATTTGCAGTCAAATAATATTATTGCCACATTTATCATAAAAAAAACCGCAACGTGAAGAGACTCCTGCTAATACTTACAATTTGCTTTTTTATTTCTACAGTTTCAATTGCCGGAGGATTTCAAATTAATCTGCAAGGGCAAAAACAATCCGGGATGGGACATACCGGCACAGGATTGTTGCTTGACAATTCGAGTATATTATTTAATCCGGGTGCGGTATCTTTTTTAGATTCTTTGCGTGGAATATCTTTTGGTGTAAGTTTAATTTTTCCTCAGACAACTTATTTGGAACCCTACCCTGGCGCTTATACTGCAAATATTGAACCTCACCTGGGAACACCAATTACATTATATGCTGCTTTTAAATTTAAGAAAATGGCCAAGCTCAGTGGAGGTATTGGGGTTTACAATCCTTTTGGAAGCAGGTTACAATGGGCAGATGACTGGAAGGGTCAATTTTTGATTCGCGAAATTGACTTAAAAACTTTTTTTATTCAGCCAACATTATCTTACAAGATAAATGAGAAGTTGGGAATAGGGGCAGGTTTTGTTTTCGCTACAGGTGATTTCACTTTGCGCAAAGGAGTTCCGATACAAGATAGTTTGGGCGATTATGGCGAGGGCAAACTAAAAGGTAAAGCCCGTGGATTTGGGTTTAACGCTGGGATTTTTTTTAAAGCGAGCAATAAGTTATCTATTGGTATTGATTACCGATCACAGGTTGATGTAAAAGTGGAGGATGGAACTGCTGAATTTAAGGTACCTAATTCAGTTCTAGAGTATTTTCCTCAAACAACATTTTCTACTCAATTGAAATTACCAAAGGTTGCAACTTTAGGGTTTGGTTACATCATCAACAGCAAAATAAAAATGGCATTGGATATAAATTATATCGGGTGGAAATCGTATGACTCGTTAATTATCGATTTTAAAGATAATACCACAAAACTAGCCGATATTCATTCCGCCAGAATGTATAAAAATGTATTTATTTTCCGAATTGGAGGTCAATACCAATTGACAAATAAATGGACCATAAGATTAGGAACCTATTATGATATGACGCCTGTTAAGGCAGGATATTTTACGCCTGAAACACCCGATGTAAACAAAATAGGGGTTACTTCAGGAGCGTCTTATCTGGTAACTAAAAAAATTCATTTAGATTTATCACTCCTTTTCATAGAGGGTATGAAACGTACGGATACCAATATTGAAACAGGCTTTGGCGGAACTTATAAAAGCAGAGCTATTATTCCCGGCTTCAGCCTTGAGTATATGTTTTAATCCTTCCATCAGCTAAAAGTATTTTGAAAGAACACCTACTTATCACATTCCTATTCAACATAACCTTTACAAACAACATACAAAATATGTCGCATGACTTATTCATTCCTCATTATTGTTAAATTTGCGTCCAAATTATTGTAAATATTTTGAAAAAATATATAATTACACATGTCTGTTTTTTTTTAATTTTTAATTGCGCTGCGCAAATTATTAATAATAAACCTGTTGATATTGCTATTGGTCCAATAAATTTCAATTCCGAACAAATTAAAAAAAACAAAATTAAGAGCATTGCTATCGTTATTGTTGATAAGCCTGATGGCAGCGTAATTATTGATAAAGGCGAGGGGAAGGGGTATGAATTTGATGAAAACGGAAATGTGATGCGTTATTACTTTACTGTTTTAAATAGAACACAGTTAGAGGAAATCGAACAACCTGCAATTAAAAAAAAAGGGCGTATAATTAGGCAAGCAAATACAAGCACTCTAATAAACTACATCAACGATACTGTTTTCGTAAATATATTTTATGATAACAAAAACCGGATTATTACTAAACGTGTAAAGACGGGTGATTACTATGATGCTTATTATTATGAATATAATGAGCAAAGTCAGATAAGAATAGAAATGCATTGTAAGGAAACGAATGTTAGTGAAAATAAAAAAGAATTTAAGTTAGGGGTGCAAAATATTTTATCCACTGAAGCATTTGAATACACTATACTTACACCGACTCAAATAAAAAAAAGGTGTTTGAACGATGAAGGACGTGAATATAAAAAGTCGATTATTAATTATGATGCAAAGGGAAATAAATTATCCGAAAACTATGAATATATTGTAAGTTGGATGTATCAGGAAACAACCTGGCAATACGATGAAAACGGGAAATTATTAAAACGAACATTTAAAAGTAATGAAAGTGCTGAAGTAAATGAATATTCTATTTTTGAATATAGTAAAAATGCCTTATTAACAACTGAAACGAAATTCAAAAACGATAAACTTACAGATGAAATTAATTACCTGTATGATGAAACAGATAGGCTTGTTAAATCAGAAGTAAACAGGGATCATAAAAATTCTTCTATTGGTATCGTAAAATACGCGTATACTTTTTATTAAATGGCCATTCAAAAAAGTAAAAAAAAAACCACAAAGTACACTAAGCAAGCATAAAGCCCACAAAGAGGTTATTTAAATGTTTTAGAGAAAATCCATTGGCATTGTTATTTGATGCTTGAATTTTTTGCGAATTAAAATTTTAATTGTCATCGCATGTTTATTTTTTTCATCGGGCGGAAAATGATTTTCATTAATTGTTTCCCATTGACTCATATCAAGGTCAGGAAAAAAAACATCCGATTCAAACTCCTCTCCAATTTCTGTCAAATAAATTTTGTCTACCTCAGTTACAGTTTGTTTGAAAATATCAGCGCCACCAACAATTAGTATCTCTTCCAACATTTTTTCCGAACAATAATTATATGCTGCATCCATTGAATTAAATACAACAACATTATTATGCTCTGCTACTTTTTTTTCATAATCGTTTTGAGTGGTAATAATTATAGTTGTACGATTAGGAAGAGGTTTGCCAATAGATTCATAGGTTTTACGCCCCATGATGATGTGATGCCCCGTTGTTTTTTCTTTAAAGAATTTTAAGTCGCGGGGCAGATGCCAGGGTAAAGTATTATTTAAACCCATACCCCTGCTTTTTTTTTCGATTGCTACAATAAAAGATTTTATCATACTGCTACAGCGGCTTTAATGTGTGGGTGAGGATCATAGCCTTCCAAAGTAAAATCTTCAAATTTAAAGTCGAAAATGTTTTTTACTTCGGTGTTAATTTTTAATACCGGTAATTTACGAAACGCTCTTGATAATTGAAGTTTAGCTTGTTCAATGTGATTGGAATAAAGATGTGCATCACCTAAGGTGTGAATAAATTCTCCCGGTTTTAAATTGCAAACCTGTGCTATCATTAGTGTTAAAATGGCGTAGGATGCAATGTTAAAAGGACCCCCCAAAAATATATCAGCACTGCGTTGATAGAGTTGGCAACTTAATTTCCCATCAGCAACATAAAATTGAAAAAAAGCGTGGCAGGGAGGCAGTTTCATCTTGTCAATTTCAGCAACATTCCATGCACTTACAATCATCCTTCGGCTATCAGGATTGGTTTGAATTTGATTTATCACTTGAGTGATTTGGTCAATATGCCTGCCGTCGGCGGTAGGCCAGCTGCGCCACTGAGAGCCGTAAACAGGACCGAGATTCCCATTTTCATCAGCCCATTCATCCCAAATATGAACATCATTTTCTAATAAATACTTAATGTTGGTATCGCCTTTTAAAAACCACAACAATTCATGTAAAATGGATTTTAAATGCAATTTTTTAGTTGTAAGCATTGGAAAGCCTTCCTGCAAATCGAAACGCATCTGATACCCGAAAACGCTGACGGTTCCGGTTCCTGTTCGATCTGTTTTGGTTGCTCCTTTATCCAAAACGTGTTGCATTAAATCGTGATATTGTTTCATTACAAAAACTGTTCTTATTTCTGGTTAAATGCTTTTTGAAGTTGTTCAATTAAAACAGGAATATTTTGCTGAATAGTGTCCCAGACAGTGAAGGGATCAACTCCTTCATAATCGTGAATAAGGACATCACGCATTCCTGACATAAGTTTCCATGGGGTATGCTCCAGATTTGTCATATCAACTTTATGCATGGTAAACGGTTTGCAAATCAGTTTGAATGTTTTCCATAATTCTTTTTCTCACAGCCCGTTTTGAAACGAGGTCAATCTTTCTGCCGATTAATTCATAAAGCTCCTGCTTCATCTTTACAATGTCAAGAATTGTAGTGCCTCTGCCGTATTCTACCAAAATATCAATATCACTTTTGTCAGTCATTTCATCACGCGCAAACGATCCGAAAACGCCAATTTCCACCACCTTATATTGTTTAAGATAATCAACTATGGTATTTATAATATGTGTTTTATTCATTAGGCGAATTATTTTATCAATAAATGCCACAAAGACTCTTTTTAGGCAAATAATCTTAATGACTTACCGTTTGTACCTCGTCAGGATTGTGCTTGTGCTTAAAGAAAATTGCAAAAGCAATAGCAATAATCAACGCGTAAATTGAAAAAGATAGCCAGATAGTATGCCAGTCTTTGACCCCACTGCAACTAAAATAATTATCAATTAAATACCCACTTATGGAACTTCCCATAATAGCCCCAAACCCATTGGTCATCATCATAAATAAGCCCTGAGCGCTGGAACGAATTTTTGAATCTGTAGAAGTTTCGATAAATAATGATCCTGAAATATTGAAGAAATCGAACGCCATTCCGTAAACAATGCAGGATAATATAATCATCCATAAACCTCCTGAAGGATCGCCAAATGCAAACAATCCAAAACGAAGCACCCAGGCAACCATTGAAATCAACATCACCTGTTTAATTCCAAATCGTTTTAGGAAAAATGGAATTGCCAAAATAAATAAGGTTTCAGAAATTTGAGAAATCGACATGATAATAGTTGAATATTTCACAACAAATGATGTTGAATATTCCGGAATTTTTGCAAAATCCGAAAGGAAAGTGTCTCCGTACATGTTTGTCAATTGAAGGGCAGCACCCAAAAACATGGAGAACATGAAAAATAATGCAATTTTATAAGTACCAAAAAGTTTAAAAGCGTTAAGACCTAATTTTTGTACAAAAGTTGAATTTTCAGAAATTAGTTTCTGGGGCGGACATTTAGGTAAGAAAAAAGAATAAATTCCTAAAGCTATTGCCGCAACTGCTGAAATATAAAACATATTTGCAGATGCTTTATTCCCGGAAAGATTGGTTGTCCACATCGCAATAATAAATCCGATAGTCCCCCAAACACGAATGGGAGGGAATACTTTCACCACGTCAAAATTATTGTTTTTTAATATCGTGTAGGCTATAGAATTAGATAACGCAATGGTTGGCATATAACAAAGCATTGCCATAAAAATTACCCAAAAAAAGGTATTTGGGCTTTCAACCTGAGGAATGTAACAAAGAATTAAACCACCTAAAATATGCAAAATCCCATATAGTTTTTCGGCATTTACCCATTTGTCAGCAATTATTCCTGTCAAAGCAGGCATAAAAATGGAAGAAAGTCCTAATGTGGAGAAAATGGCACCAAATTCGGCACCACTCCACTGTTTTGTTGCAAACCAATAATTCCCAATGGTAATTAACCATGCCCCCCAAATAAAAAACTGGAGGAAACTCATTAAAGTGAGGCGACTTTTAATATTCATATAGTTGTAAATTATTTGTAGAAAGGAGGACAATATTTCACAAAATAGTATTCAAAGAAATCAGTATTTGAATCTGAAATTCGTATCAGCAAAATATGTTTATGATTTTTTACGATTATTTAACTCATCACGTATTCTTGACGCCTTTTCATAATCCTCATCATGCAATGCGGATTCAAGCATTTGTTTTAGTTCTTCGGTTGATTTTTTCAGGAAATCTGTTTCTTCAACTTCCACAACTTCACTGGGGGGGACGTTGTCATTTGCAGTAGCAAGTGCTTCTTCATCTAAAATAATTCCAGCCTGTGATAAAATAAACTCATAGGTATTTATCGGGCAGTTGAAACGAACGGCAAGTGCGATGGCATCAGACGTGCGAGCATCAATCTCCACTTCTTTACCTTTGCTGTTACAAATTAATTTGGCGAAAAAAATGCCTTCAACCAAATTATAAATTATTACTTCACTAATAGTGATGTCAAATCCTTTTGCAAAACTTCGGAATAAATCGTGCGTTAGCGGACGACTTGGCGTCATTTTTTCCAATTCAATTGCAATGGCTTGCGCTTCAAACCCTCCAATAATAATGGGCAATCTGCGTTTGCCTTTGGCTTCCCCTAAAACAAGGGCATAAGCTCCTGTTTGTGTCTGGCTATAG
>JAVHPR010000432.1:0-1510 GCA_036170695.1 Bacteroidia bacterium | reverse complement strand
TTAGATAGAATTGCTTTTAAACAAGAGCTGCTGAAAATCTTAGGCTGCAACGTAGATGTAATTTCTATAAAAGCTATCAAGGGAAGAATAAAAGAAAACATTTTGAGAGATGCAGTTAGTCTATGAGAAATCAAATTGAATGGTTAAAAGATATTTTTGATGCCATAGTGCAAATTGAAAAATATTCAATTAAAGGGGAGGATGAATTTCAGAAGAATGAACTGATCCAGACTTGGATGGTGCACCACTTGCAGGTAATAGGTGAAGCGGCAAACAGAGTATCCGGAGATATTACTAAAAAATATGGAATGATTCCTTGGGCACAAATCAAAGGATTGAGGAATATTATTGTGCATGAATATTTTGGAATTGACCTTGAAGAAATATGGAACACGATTACCACCGATATTCCGAAATTAAAAAAGAATATTGCGCTTATAATAGATGAATTAGAAAATAATAAACGACCCAACTTTTTTGATAAGTAAAACACTTCAATAATATTTATAAATAACAGAGAGATTTTTTATCGGTTACTAAGTTCTTAAATAATAATTAACACGTAGCGTTTGCTATGTTCTTATCAGAAAACTGGTACTTTTCAAGAATAGAAGAACATGCAAGAAAGCTGCATCCTTTTTTTGTTTTAAACTGTACGGAGGTACAACATGGTTCGATGTTCTAAATGTATCAATTTGTTTTTTGTTCTTGCAATTATTTTCTCCTCACTGAGTTGTAAAAAAGCAGAAGCGCCGACTGATGCGCCAGCTATTATAACAAAAATAATTGGGACGGTCTCAAACAAGGTAACGAGCGCGCTACTGCAAGGCGTGCAAATTACATCTTCTCCAGTTACATCAACAATTACGACAGATGCAAACGGTAAATATGAGTTTGATAAGGTAACTGCAGGTTCGTATGTAATTACGGCGGTAAAAGCCGGATATAAAGATTCTCAAATTAATGTGACCGTATCCGAAGGGAACACAGCCACAGCCGATATACAACTTGAAGAAAAAACGTCGGAACTTGAAATCACTCCCTCCTATGTTGATTTTTCTACTGCAGAAACAAAAATAACAATAAGCATAAATAATAAATCCGGCATTGGTTCGTTAAATTTTAATTTAGCGAAAACCGCAAGCTGGTTAACGTTAAGCGAAAGTGCCGGGTCAATAACTAACAATATAAAATATATTGACCTGACAGTTGATAGAAGCCAAGTTGGTTATGGCTCTTATAATGATGTAATTACCGTTACCTCAAATGGTGGAAATACTTCAATCAGCGTGCAGATGGTAAAACAAAACCCCAACTCCCCACAACTAACCGTAACGCCTGTTCTGGTTGATTTCGGCGGAACAAAAACAGAAACAAATGTTATTTTAAGTAATACAGGCACCGGTGCTATAATTTGGTCAGCAACTACTTCTGACAGTTGGATAAGCACTAATTATGCAAGCGGTGAACTTTCCACAAACACTACTACGGTAACCATTAAAGTAAACCG
>JAVHPR010000431.1:0-1512 GCA_036170695.1 Bacteroidia bacterium | reverse complement strand
TAGATAATTGTCTGCACCTTTTAGATAATTGTCTGCACCTTTTAGATAATTGACTATACCTTTTTAATAATTATCTATACCTTTTATGCAATTAACCTTAAACTTTAGCGTTTATCCGATAGATTTTAAGTTATGAATTCAATCTTTTTTTAAATATTAACCTAAAAATATAAAACTATGAACGCAAAACAAGGAATTAATCTGACAATGCAAATGGCTGTAAGGGATTGTTTAATTAACAATGCAACTATTACAGCAACTATCCCGGGCTTTGCTGCATTTTTCACACCATTTTCCGGAAATATCACGTTGATTGAGAATATCAGCGAGCAACAGGGCTTCAATAGAAAGGGTATTACGGGCAATAAAAAGCAATTGAAAGCAACACTTATAGCACTGGCGAAAGATACTGTGAGTGAAGTGGAGGCTTATGCCGTTAATACTAATAATACTGTGCTTGCTTCGGAAGTGCATGCTACAGAATCGAGTTTAAAAAGTATGGCTGCGCTTAAATTACGTGATAAATGTCAACAGATTTATGACAGGGCTGCATCGAATATTAGTGCTTTGGCGACATATCATATTACTGCTGCAACACAAACGGCTTTACAAGGTGCAATTACGAATTACAACACTGCTATACCAAAGGTTAAACTGAGTGCTTCAGAAAAGAAACAATTAACAAGCCAGTTGAAAGGCTTGTTTAAAGCAAATGAAGGGCTTTTGAAATCTATTGACACGTTGATTGAAACTATCAGGGTTTCGCAGCCTGTTTTTTATGGTACGTATAAAAACAGCAGAAAACTGACTGCAACAGGTATTCATAAACTTGTGCTGAAAGTTAAAGTTGTTGATTCGGTTGATGGAAAAACTATCAAAAATGTTGCATTTAAGTTTGTTCAAGTAAATTCCGACGACCAGAAAACCATTATGCCTGATGTGAAACCTATTGTTCGCAAAACTGCTGTAAGCGGTGGTTTCAGGGCTAAGCAACTTGATGAAGGGGTTTATAATGTTACGGTAACGAAAAAAGGTTATAAGACGCAAAGTATCATTATAAATATTACTCACGGAGAAACGGCTAAAGTTGATGTGATGATGGAGAAAAATTAATTTGGAAATTTGGAAATGATAAAAAGTCAGACAAACGCAATAATGTTTGTCTGACTTTTTTTATACGTGTAGATTTTTGATAACTATGTATGCCGGAAAGGTTCAAAAAAAATTATAGGCAACGCTAGCTGTAAGTACGTAACCACCTTCATAGAAGATGAGTTTTAAGTTTGATTAAAATATCCTATACTTCAATCCAATTGTCAATTGTTGAATTTTTCTTTGCCAATTAGCGTTAATTTTTAACAGATTATTAAGTCCATAATAATAGTTGGCTTCAACATTGATTTTTTCAGATAATTTGAATAAAAACAATATACTTGGCAATCTTTCAAGTCATTATAATTATTTACTAACATTTCTCACTTGCAATAGTATCGTAAACACTGACCCGAAGGG
>JAVHPR010000430.1:0-7778 GCA_036170695.1 Bacteroidia bacterium | reverse complement strand
CCGTTTATTATTTTAGTTTTAAAGTCCTTGATTTTTTTGGCGATGAAAGCGAGTACTCCAATCCCCTAAAAGTATTCATTAAAGATTTAAATGCCCCGTTGCCACCTGCATTTACTGGCAAGCAGGTGAAACAAAAAAGTGTTACGTTAAAATGGCATAAGACAGATTTCGAAAAAGATTTTACAGGCTTCAACATTTACAAGGCACATCGATCTGAAAAAAATTATACCAAGGCAAATACAAAACTTCTTTCTAAAACCGACAGCCTATTTACCGACATTGTAAATAAATACGGACCTTACAGATATGTGATTGCAGCCATCGATAGGTCAGGCAACGAAGGTGTAACTGATGAAATCGCCATTGAGACCATTGATGAAGAGCCGCCAGTGGCACCTAAAGGCCTCACCATTAGTGCTGATACAGGTAAAATAGTTTTAGGCTGGCAAAAAAATACAGAGATAGATCTTTGGGGTTATATGGTTTATCAAACCATCAATAAAAATACCAGCAATGATGGCTATGTATTAATAACACCAGAACCGCTTAGAACGAACCTGTTTAAGCAGGAGTTAGCTAAAAACAGTAAAAACAAATTTTTATATAAAGTGCTTGCCATCGATTCGTCATATAACAAAAGCCCATTATCTGAATTTGCAGTTATTACCCTGCCGGATGTAGTGGCACCCAGCGAACCTTTTATTAATAACTGCTATTTAGATGATAAAAAAAACATCGTGATAGAGTTCTTTAAAAATACCGAATTAGATCTTAAAGGCTATAATTTTTACAGGATGTATAAACGCGGCAATGAGGAAATAACAGAAAAAGTAAATTCAAAAATTATTGATAACTCTTCTTCAAAGTATATTGACAGAGAGTTTGCAGATTTTGGATTGGTGAAGTATTATATGACAGCGGCAGACAGCACCAATAATGTTTCTAAAAAATCGAATATTGTAAAATTGAATATCCGGAAAGAAGATGAAGTTATTAAGTATGAAATTAAAAGTTTTGACGCTAAACCAATAAAAGAATCGAATAGCTGGAAACTAAAATGGGAAATAAATAAGGAGGAGGATGTTTTTTATGTTGTTTATACGAAATACGATGGAGATGAAAATTTCGAACCTCAAACAAAAAATCTTACTGAAACAAAATACGTTTTAAATTTAAAGAATAGTAGCAAAATATTTGTACAGGTGAGAGCTTATACGACAAAAGGCTTGGCCGCTAAAAGTGAAATTAAACTGTTAGAAAATAAAAAACAATAATGCGCAGGAGGCTGCCTAAGAGCGCCTTGTTAGTCATTCAGAACTTGTTTCGGAATCTCATGTATGCTGAAACAAGTTCAGCATGACTTTAGGACATTTAATGTTTGACGTGGAACTAGAATTACATTCCGAAAAAAGGATTTTGATTCAATCTCTGAATTTAGGGGTTTTGACATGCAACTAAAAATAACAATGACATGTTAAACTTTTATATTAACTGAATCCGTGCACTGAATTGCTTAGTTTTGAACTATAGAACTAAAAATGGAAAGTTAAAAAATGAAACTTATTAAATTTTTTGTCTCTTTATTATTTTATTTTTTCACTTCACTTCCTTTGGTCGAAGTTCAGGGAGGGGCATATGCACAGGCTCCTCCGGCATGGAATCCAAATCTTACATCCGGTGGTGCAAACTCCATGCTGTTTAAGTTTACCAAACAAGTTTGGCTGAACCCTACTATTATCATAGCCAAACAAAATTTCGAGCAAGCTGTTAATGTTAAATTACTTATCCTGCCGCGACTTAATTCCAATGATACAACAGGTAGCAGCCGCATTGAAAAAGCCTTTGACAAACTCTTAACTTTTTTAGTATATCAGGACAATATCCAGGGCAGCATTAAATTTTATTTTGATCCACATAACCCTGCTAAACCATTTACCTTTAGCACAAGCGATGAGCTGCACTGTAAATTCACACCTCTTGAAAAAGATACCGTAGAGCAGCTCCTTAACCTAAACATTGCCAACAGCAGTAACTTAAATAATTTTACAGCATTACCATTTGAAAGTTGTATAACACAGTCCAGCCTCTATTGCAAAAAAATACTTCAAAGCAAACCGGGGTCATGCGGTCCCAACCCCGAAAATGAATTTACCCTGACACAGATTAATACCACACCAGCTAAATTAAACTTTGAAAGAACACCTTACCAACAAAATATCATTAACGGCGGAGTGGATAAACAAAAATATGCAGAGCTTGCTCAACACTATAACACCGTTGTAGATATTGCTGACAACAGCAATTACCCTATGGTATGGAAGGCAATGGCTGCCAACTCAAACGATTTTATTAAGTTAAAACTAAAAAAGAAACAAAACAGTTTTGACATCAATAAATTAGTTTTTAAAAACGCTGCCGGAACAGAAACATACAATACCTCCTTTCAATCATCCGATAGCACCATAAGCCTGAGTATGGGCGGCAAAGCTCCAGGCAGTATGGCCGAGGTAGTAGCCTATTATACCCCTGCTGCAACTCCTCCGCAAACCTTCGCTATTGGCGCTTTTAATGTGCAGTTTTACCAGACTAAACCGTTAAATGTAGTATTGGTTAGTTTGAACAATGCACCCATTCCCAATGCCAATGCAGTGCGTGATACATTAAACAAAATTTACGGCAATGTATTTATTAATTGGAATGTTAGCATAGCCAGTTGCAATTTACCGCCAGAAATAAGCAAAAGCATACATATTGAAAGCAGCGGCTTATTAAGCAATTACATGCCGGATATGCAGCCAATAGTTAGTCATTTTAAAGACAACTGCCCGGCATATATCGGTAGCGCTGAAAACACTTACTATTTATTATTCGGCTGCACCAACGATGGATCACAGTTGGGCTATATGCCAAGGGCGCGCAACACAGGATTTATTTTTGATGTCAGTCCTCACACCATTGCTCACGAGCTTGGCCATGGTGCTTTTAACTTAAAACATATTTTTAGTAGCGATGAGTTGGGGGAGGGAAATCGTTATTTGACTAATAATATTATGGATTATGCAGTTGTTAATGCATCTGCTGGGCAAATAAGTCAACAAAGTGCCCTATATAAACACCAGTGGGATTTAATTCATGATCCTAGTTTTGTTGGGTGGTTTGAAGGGGATGATGAGGAGGCTGCACTGGCCGCTAATCAAAACTATTTTACACCAGCTGGATTACCGTTTCATGCGACCGAAACAGCTCAAACAATAGTTAATAAAAGTGAAATAGAAAATGGCAATAAATTAAATGGAATTTTATATGCATTTTCCACAAGTGATGGTAAAACATACAACGCTAAAATAGTTGGCGGAAAATTTTACGGATATTTTTTAGCTGGAACCTCTATTCCCTATAACGATCGAACAAAATTTGCAGATGGTTCAAAAATAAAGGTTAGAACCACGAACTATATTGGGAATTGCAAAGTAGAGTATTTTGAAAGAGATTATACTCTTACTAAAGTTGTGGATAGTCTTATCTATATAAATGGTGTTGATGTTATCGCATCTTTTAATGCAGCGTTAGGAAAAAAAATTGGCAATCCTATATTAATTAATGGTTGTACAGACTACAATGCTGATTTATTAGAAGGCTCTATAGGCAAAAATTTATATGACACTAATATTGGATCAATTACTCCTGGTGATACAGCTGCATCAGGAGAATTAAAACGGATCGCAAATTTAATTAACAAGCTTGGGGTAGCTCTATACAAATCTCATATACAAGCTGTTAAATGGAACGAGGATCCTGAATCTGATATATTTACACTTTTCCATTATGCCGCCACTCCACTATGGGATAAAGCATCCTTAAATTCAACATTTTTAAGCATTAAAAAATACTATGATGCTGTAAAGCAGTTTAATGACCTTACAACAAATGGTAATTTCACAACAACTCAGATTAAAGATATTGTGAATCAAAACTTTGTTTGCTGTAATAGTTTTAAATCTTTATTTAAAGCACCTTTTTATCAATTAAAAGCGAATCAAAGAAATAATATTCTTAAAATATTTTTAAACGATACCTGGGTTACAGGTAGAATTAACATTGGTGATGATTTTAAAAACGAAGACATTATATTAAATACCATAACAACTTCAACAGACGTCAGCCAGCATAAACAGATATTAAATTCTCTAAAGGATAATGGGCTTATATATGAACTGGTTAAAAATGTAGATGGGGCTAATTATGAAGCTATAACCACGACTTTAACCAAATGGGTAATAAAAGATTTAACCACGCCTAATATAGATCTAATAGAAGCGATACAAAACAAAAAGATTTTACATTTTAACGATAATTACTTTGGACGAAATAATACAAACAATTTACTGCAGAATGGCAAAATTGTTTTACTGGTTCAAAAATGGAGCGGGACATTAGAATATGCTATTGTTTGTGATCCTTATGAGTATATCGAAGTAACTTTTCAAAACAATTTTTCTATAGGTTCTGGTAGTGATGTGGCAACCTTTGAAGAAAACACACCTTACAAACTGCCTGCATTATACGTATATATGCTTTTTAATGCCGACACTAAGGCTAAGTGGATGACCTCAGCAAAAATAGCTGTTGACATTGGACTTTTGGCTATTGGTGCAGGTGAAATAAAAGCTGCCATCCAAGCAGGCGAATGGGCAACAGCCTCCTTGGCCGTTGCCGATCTGGGCATCGGCTTTGGAGATATTGTAATAAATACAGTTTTCATAAATGAGATAGAAACAGAGTACCCTAAGTTTTTTGATGTTTGGCAAAAGGTAAGCTTCTGTTATGGCATAGGCAGGATGGCGCAAGTAGGATTAACGGCCGCTTATAAGCGATGTTATGTTGAAAGCGAGATCATAAAAAACAAAAGCACTTACAGCCAAAGCACCAAAAATACTGCACAGCAAATAAAAACCAAATTACAAGACCCTGCCAATTTTGCCGAGTTTATTGAGCCAACAGCTTTGGACCAAGAATTAACCTTTTTTACAAATGTAGATAACAACTATACAGTTGTTACAGGTAAAATAGGACAAATGGATGATGAAACTAGATTAGCTTTTTATGAGGAGTTTAAAAATAATCCTAATAATACTTTACAAACATTTGAAAATAACCCTTCGCAAATTGATAATTGGGTGCAGACGAGAGTAATTAATGTGGGGAGTGTGTATGGAAAGACTACAATTTCAAACATAAATGGTTTTCCTGATAATATTGCAAACCTTGCTACTCAGCAAGGAATTGATTTAAATACTTTTAAGGTCATTGAAGAAAAAGCGTTTGTTAGTTTATCGTCAGCTGAAAAGTTACAAATAAATACTATAAGAAATAACATTCCGATTCCTGATGCCAATACAATTTTACAAAAGGTAATCCCTAAAGCGGATATTGCAAAATATCTTTCAGGTGATTACAAACAAATTGGAGGTTTTATTACTACAGCTAAAGACGCAAAGCATTTGCAAACCTATGACGACATTTATTATGGAATGCGACTGGATTACAAATTAAGTGATGGCGTTTCTCAAAATTTTTATTTGTCGGATGGAAGTTGCGGTGTAATAAGGTATAAAACTCCGAATGCAAATACTGCCACAATACCTAAATGCCCATTAAATGGTGGTGATATTACAAGTCCAATGCCGTTTACTGGTGATGGCTTTACCTCAGGCACATATGGAAGATTAGGTGTTCCGGAACTGAAAACCGGGTATTTAACGCCAGATGATGGAGCCGAATTATGGGAAATTTTTTCTAATGGAAATGAAACACTTAGGGCAAAATTTTCTTCGAGTTTAAACAAATTTATTCCGGTACCATGAATTTAAAAACAGGGACATATACAGTATATAGAACATACCATTTATTAATTAATGAAGAAAGGACTGAGGCGCCGATTCCTGAGCAAGAGAAAAAAATCATGATTAGTTCTAACTTCAATGGAGAGTGTCCTTTTGAAGATTTTAAGAAACATTCATACGAAAATATATTTTGCAAATCAGTTTTTTTAAACGATTTACAAAATGCATACTTTGTAAAAACTTTTGGAATTTATAAAAATCAAAAGGTAGAGGTATTTGAATTGCAAAATGGGATTGAAGGTATGCTAAGTATTACAACAAGAGATGAAAAGATTGGCAATGCGTTAAAAATGTCAGAAGTTAATGTTTCCTGGTTTATGAAAGATTTAAATATAGCTGAATTAGATAAGCTTTGGGAAGAGCGAAGTAAATCACAATACAATTTACCAATGCCAGAAGGCTTAAAAGAGTACGAAGAATTGGAGATTCCCAAAAATTAAAGATATTTTCAATAATGCCCTTTCGAGGAAAGAATAGTAATGGAATTTTTATCTACTTCATAAACCAAACGATGTTCTTGATTAATTCTACGAGACTTGGATGGCAATGATGTTATGATTGTTCATTTGGAAACCCCAAGTTCATATGGTTTAAGAATGCCTTCTGGTAATGAAGGGGGGACAAATCAATATTGGTTACCAGGTGGGAAAACTTCAGGAGGTGTCAATGAAGCAGTTATGGATTTCTCAAATTCACCTTCTTTTACAGAAATTATTTTAGAATAAACATATGGCAGACTATAAATTGATACCCGGTAAATATCCTCAAAAACCTACTAATACTGAAAATGAATTTTTCAAAAGTGGCTGGAGTATAAGAAAAGAAAATGATAAATATTATATGAGTTATATTTCAGGTTCATTACAAGGAGAATTGAAATTAGTTGAAATATCAAACGATGATTTTGTGCTAGCAAAAGATGATAAAATTACATTAGATGAACTCTGTATTAAATATAACGTCAACTAAATCTAATTCTGCAACCGCTTTTTTCCGCCCTTGCAGGTGTTATTTCCCCAGTAGGCGCTAAGCTGTCGGGCTGGTCTGAGTGTAAAGGCTTAGTGACAAAAATAACAGGTAAGCTGTTTAACCATACACAGCACTTCAATGTACATTCCAAATAAATATGATTTTGTTATATTTACAAAATCATTTCAAAAAAAAACCCAGTAGGCGCTAAGCTGTCGGGCTGGTCTGCGTGTAAGGGCTTAGTGACAAAAATAACAGGTAAGCTGTGCTTACCATACACAGCACTTCAATGTGCATTCCAAATAAATATGATTTTGTTTATATTTACAAAATCATATCAAAAAAATACAAAACAGAAAGTAATGGTTTGTACTTTTTCAGCTTCAGTAGTGTTGCATAGATTGATGTTTTTACCAGAAGAGAATATCAAGAAATTTTAGTAAATAGCATTGCTTATTGCCAACAAAATAAAAATCTGAATTTTTTTGTTATTGTATTATGCCAAGTCATGTGCATTTTATTTCATATTCTGAAAATTAAGTAGTTCAAATGAGCAAAGTCCTATAAAATTAGATGAAAAAATATAAAGGTAATTTTGAAGTGCTAAGTGCTGGTAAGCACAGCTTACCAGCTAAAAATGCACTAAGCACAGCTTAGCGCCAACGGGCGGAGGCCTTATTAAAAACATCGTCGCAAGACGCTTCGCTTAACAAGAGATGAACCTATTATAGTACGATGAACATAAAAACAGTGTTATTCATGAATTATATTACATTTGTACGCCATCATACACTTTTCAGAAAACCAATCTCTAATATATAATCCATAAAAAAAGAAAATGAAAAAGACAATCCTAAGGAATTGGGACAAAATAACTTTTACAATATTGGCTTAATAGTATAATTC
>JAVHPR010000429.1:0-29344 GCA_036170695.1 Bacteroidia bacterium | reverse complement strand
GCTAAGATACTATTTTTTTACATGTCTAAAGCAGATAAGCAATTAAAATAATATTACCTGTAACTCTATCGTAAACAGGTGAAGGATTACCACATGTGTTATTACCGATGTTCCATATAACTTTCAGATTACTCCACGTAATACCGTTATCGGTTGATGTTTTCATCACGAGGTCAATATTCCCTTTATCCATAAGGTTCCTTCTTCCCTCACAAAACGCAAGCAATTTGCCGCTTAGGGTTTTAATAAGGGTAGGAATACGATATACATTATAGCCTTCTTTATGATTTTTGAACAAATATTGTTCATCTGTATTTTGGGCAGATAATGCATAGCTAATTGTAATAAAAAAAAGTATGAAAGCACTCTTCATTTTAGTCTTATTTTTATAGCCGGTATTAGCTGGGATTTAAAAGTAAAGCAGGCGTAAATATTTTCAACATATTTCCTTCTGCAGTTATACGAGTGAAATTAATAATTGAGTACTGATTTTTTATGATCAATTTTATCTTCCACTCAATTATTACCATCCCTTTTTAAAAATAAAAAATAACCTGCAACTAAGAGTACACCAATAGCTGCAAAGGAAAACGTAACATCAGGGCTGAAACTGACCCATAATAAACCGGCAACACTACTTGCAAACAAGGTGGCAAAGCTAGAACAGCTTGCATAAAAACCTATGGCAGTTGCTGTTTCGGAATGCGGCACTATTTTAGAAATCCATGCTTTTGAAACTCCATCTGTTGCCGCAGCATATATACCATAGATGAAAAATAACACATACATCATCATTTCACTTTGGACAAAAACCATTCCTCCATATACAATTGCAAACAATATCAAACCGATTACAAAAGTTGGTTTCATCCCTATTTTATCTGCCATTGAGCCTATCGGAAAAGCAAATAATGCATATACCAGATTGTAAAATACGTATACCCCAATAATATGTAAATCACTGATGCCAATGTTTTTTGCCATCAATAATAAAAACACATCCGAACTATTGAATAAAGCAAAAAGTAATAAGCCTATTGTTAATTTTTTATATTCTGCTTTCGCTATTTTCCAATAAGAAAAATAAGAAAAGAAACTTCCTTTTGCTATTTTCAGATTTGAAACTTTCTGTTTCTCTTTAATGAAAAAGGTTAGTAGAACACCAAGCAATCCCGGTGCAAATGCAATAAAGAAGAGCGGTTTGTAATGTGCAGGATAAAAATACAAAAACAGTAATGCCAACAAAGGTCCTATAGCAGCGCCTAATGTATCCATTGCTCTGTGCAGACCAAAAACTTTTCCTTTATTTTCTTTCGAGCATTCGTCCGATAACATAGCGTCTCTTGCACTAGTGCGGATTCCCTTCCCCAACCGATCCGTGCTTCGGGCAAATAAAATCCAGACAGGAAAAGTAAATATTGCCATCAAAGGTTTGGAAATGCTGCTCAGAAAATAACCCAATTTAATGAAAGGTAAGCGTTGTCCTTTTTCATCAGATAATTTTCCGAAATACCCTTTTGAAATTCCAACTATAGCTTCAGCTACACCTTCTAAAACACCTATCCACAATGCAGTAAAACCAATCGTTTTGAGGTAGATTGGCATTACAGGATACAGCATTTCACTGGCAATATCAGTGAATAAACTTACAAAGGAAAGTATCCATATGGTGCGGGTGAATATCTTTTGCTTGATCATTTTTTTATTTCACCAAAAACGAAATGGGTTTTCCGGTACAGCCATTAGGAAATTGAATGTTCAACATCATTGCTAATGTTGCTGCAAGATCAGTTATATAAACCTGTTCGGAGGAGCTGCCTTGTTTAATAGTCCAACCATAAAAAATTAATGGTACGTGTGTATCATAATTATAGGGCGATCCATGCGTCGTTCCTGTTTTTGAAAAATCTACCCAGGCTGGCAAATAATTTATCAGCACATCGCCGGAACGTTTTGCATTATAACCCTTTTGCATTAAATATCGTGAACCTTCGGTAAACGAAGTATTGTTTAATGTAGTTGCAGTCAACACTTCTGACACACCTTCCATATTTTGAAGATATGCTGCGGCGGTTTCCTGCACTTGTTGTAATACTAATTTTTTATCCTCAATAACCTTGTGGTTTAAAAATACCTGCTGATTTAATAATGCAAGCACCAAAGTAGTATCACCATAAGTAGTTGATAAATGTTTTTTCAAATCTTTAAGCATTTTTCCTTCGTCAACATATCCGGCAGGAACCTTCAAATCTATCAAGTAGGATGGAACCTCTGGTGCAGCGTGATCGGCAGTCAAAAATACCAATACCCTGTTTTTCCCTAATTGGGTATCCAGAAATTTCAAAAATTCTGCAAGATCTTGATCTAAACGTAAATAGTCATCTTCCTGCTCAACCGAATTTGGACCATAAGCATGACCAATATAATCGGGGGATGAAAATGAAACCGTTAAAAAATCGGTAAAACCAGATCCTCCAAGATTTTCATTTTTAATTACTTCAATTGCAAAATCTTTTGTTAGCGAATTTCCAAAAGGAGTACTGCGAATCATATTCAGCCCACCATTTGCTGCCATCAATTCTGGTAAATTGTGAGGGAATACCGGCTTAGTTTCACCTTTAGCAATAAATTCATATTTATTATCGTCAGGCAAACTTTCAATATAATTCTCAATTGGTCTTAGGGTATTCCATGGTTGAGATAAATATTTTTTTGCTAATCCTTTTTTATTAAAATCCTGCACCCATTGTGGCAACTGATTCATATAATATGTACTTGATATAAAACTGCCAATACTCCCATCATACCAATAAGCTGCGTTAGCTGTATGCCCTGCCGGCATAATAGCGCTTCTGTCTTTTAAAGCAATACCAATTACTTTTGACTTCATGTTTGAAGAAATGCGTAATTCATCAGTAATAGTAGTTGTAAGATTATTTTTTGGTGAACGCACTCCTTCCGGAGATGTTGTTCCTACACCAATTACAGAATTATCTTCGGCGCAATATAAATTTTTACCTGATTTTTTATCATACCATTCGTTGGCAATAATACCATGCACAGCTGGTGTTGTTCCTGTGTAAATAGAGGTATGCCCGGGACCTGTGTAGGTGGGCACATAATTATAATTTGTATTTCTACAGAAAAACCCTTCATTAACTAAACGCTTGAAACCATCACTACCGAATTTATCCCAATAACGATAGATATAGTCGTAACGCATCTGGTCAACCACTATACCAACTACCAGATTAGGCATTACGGGAGGTCCCGTTGATTTTGGCGGATTTATTAAAGCTGTCTGAGCGAAAATATTTATTGTCAAAAGACATGCGATAATACTTACTGAATATTTCATGAGTTTTTTATGTTATTATTTAATTTTTCTATAAATTTTTAAGCATATTTTAAAACTCTTTATCACTTTCCACCCCAAACAATTGGCCTTTTTTCCATAGTTGATATTCTTCTTCAAACATCTTGCTGTTTCGCTTTGTAAGGTCAGAAGAATCCAAATCACTTAAATCTGGTTTCCCTGCATTTACCCATGCGGTATACCAAAAACTGGCTGTAGCAGTTATGGATGCCTGCATTTGCTTTTCTACCATTCCTTTTAAAGCTTCGTGATATTGTTTTGAATATTCATCAGAAAAAATTTGCTGCCCGAATTTATTCTTAATCACTTTTCCTTCTTTATCAGATTTATATATTTTATCATCAGTAAATTTTTTCTTCAATTCACGATCAATTATCAAAGCGGTATCCACCAAACGGTGCGTTGACATAATTATCCTCCAGATTTCTTTATGAATATCATTAATTTGTTTGGCATCCGGACTGAAATAATTATAATTTTTACCACATAATTCAGGCAAACGGGATTCCCATAAAGCATGAATTCCTTTTTGGTTCGTCATCTGTCCGTCATAATTAGCAGAAGTATGAAACGGCATGTGTGCATCACCAATATAATGTCCTAAATCGGCGGCAAGAAAAAGAATTTCGGTTTTCTTTTTTTCCTTGAAGGCTTTGGTCAGTTTATCCATTAAATCTTCGACATACCATGGCAGGATTCCGTTTTGTTGAAGAAATTTATCATCATATTTACTTTTTGCTTCGTTCATATTTTTAGGTAAACTATCAATAGAGCCAAAATTTTCCAGATCAATAAAATGACGGGGGTTTTCGGCTTTATCGTTTAAGGTATATTTTCGCAAATCAGGAACTGTAGCTTCCTGAGTAATAAAATCAATATGATTATAAAAAAAACTTTGAAGCGGAACGGGCAAAGCAAAAACTGCTGATCTGTTAATGTGTTCATGTCCGAAAGTGCCCCAGGATACTAACAAAGCCGATAAACCGGTAAAACAAGGGATAATAAGTAATTTTTTCATCTGATTTTTTTTAGTGTTTTTTATTTATAGTTGTTTGGTTAAAAAATAAATTAGTGCCACGCATACCGTCACACTTATCAGGATATTTGCTATTGCAATCATTAAATTTCCTGAACGCATTAATTCCACAGTTTCAAAGCTAAAAGTTGAAAACGTACTAAACCCTCCGCAAAAGCCTATCAATACAAACATTCTTAAACCCGGATTTGCGATTAATTTGTCACTAAACATTGCTACTGCAATTGCAAGTATCAGGCAGCTGATAATATTTGAACATAAAGTTGCTATTGGAAAAACGGATTTGAAATTTGATTGGACAAACGCTCCAACACCAAACCGCGTAATACTTCCCAATCCTCCACCCAAAAATATCAAAAGCAAATTATTCATAAATCAATTCAATATTTTACTGCGAACCATCGGTTGGATTAAAATAACAAGGTTGCTGTCACCCTGAGCCTGTCGAAGGGTGTGCGATGGCTTGCCCACATACTTCGACAGGCTCAGTATGACCTATGCACACACTATTTGTTTGAACCTTTGATTCGCATTATTTAGATTTTTGATTCAAAAAATGTTAAATAAACAAACAATAAAAAGAAGTTTCTCTATTCGAAATACTATCTACAAATATAATTTATTTTTTACGATGCCGATCATGCAACCACTTGTTTGCTTTATAACATAGGTAAGTAGTGCCTGCCCCAATAGCGGCGCCGGCTAATACGTCACTTGGATAATGCACTCCTAAATCCATTCTTGAATACCCTACCGAACACGCCCACAAAAACGATGGAGCAATTACATACCATTTTGGAAATGCGATAGAAAAAGAGGTGGCAGTTGAAAAGGCAAATGAAGTATGTCCGGATGGAAATGAAGGGTCGGCCTGGTATGCCACATTATCTAATGACGGATAGGTTACATAAGGCCGTGGACGGTTTATTGAATATTTCAAACCTATTGTAATCCCTGCAGTTATAGCTAATGATGCACCAATAAATATTCCTTTGTTTTTAATGGTACTATCGTGTTTTATTAAACCAAAACCCAACACACCTACCGGAACAATTATAATTGCAGGAGCAACACTATTACTTATGGTTTTAAAGGTATTATCTAAATTCTTATTGCGATTCAGATTAATATTTTTTAACAGATTAATATCTGCATTCTGAGCATTAACAGAAAAGTTCAGGAAAATAAAAAAAATAAAAAAATACTTCATTCCAATTTGCTGAATTTTGTTCGACTAAAGGTATATAATTTGAATACTGCCACACCAATCCCCATTCCTAAAATAGCGCCCACAGCCACATCAGCAGGGTAATGCACACCCGCATAGATGCGACTATATGCTACTAATGCAGCCCAGGTAAATATCAATAAACCAAAATATTTAATTTTTCTTCGGAAAAATAAATATAAAAACATTGCTAATGCAAATGTGTTTGCAGCGTGTGAAGACACGAAACCATAGGTGCCACCACAATGTCCATTTAATAAATGAACTTTTGATTGTAATATTATATCATGGCAGGGGCGTAAACGCAGGAAAACATTTTTAAATGCATGAACTGAAATCTGATCACTTAGTAAAATAAGCAATACAGCTGCAAGAGCCACCAGCCAAATTTGTTTGCCCACCTTTTTAAATGCCAGAAAAAAGAGAAATAAGTATAGAGGAATCCAAAAAAGTTTATTGCTAAACCAATACATCACACCATCGAAAAAATCGTTGTGTTTACTGTTAAGAAAAAGAAACAGTTGAGTATCAAGATCTTTTATGGTGTTAATGATTTCCAATTGAAATTTAATTAAAAAATAATTGAATCGTTACCGGTTTTTTTTAATAATCAAACCCTGTATCCTTACTGTTCAATTGTTTCCAAAGCTCATCTTTCAATTCAATCAAGCCTTGTCCGGTTTGAGAGGAAAAATAGACAACAGGCACAGCATTTTTTTCTTTGAATCGTTTATTAATATCTTTTTTCAGTTCCGCTAATAATTCAGCATCCAGCATGTCGCACTTTGAAACAGCTAAAATTCTCTTTTTATGAAGCAATTCCGGATTGTATAAATCCAGTTCGTTCAATAAAATTTTGTATTCTTTAATGATGTCATTACTATCGGCAGGTACTAGAAATAATAGGGTAGAGTTGCGTTCGATATGTCGCAAAAAACGAATTCCTAATCCTTTACCTTCGCTCGCACCCTCAATAATTCCTGGAATATCAGCCATTACAAACGATTGATAATCGCGGTATTTAATGATTCCAAGATTTGGAACAAGTGTTGTAAAAGGATAATTTGCTATTTCAGGTTTGGCGGCGGATACTACCGATAAAAGGGTTGATTTTCCTGCATTTGGGAATCCGACCAGCCCTACATCAGCTAAAAGTTTTAATTCTAAAATTTTCCATTCATTGCGACCTTCTTCACCAGGCTGGGCAAAACGTGGTGTTTGATTGGTGGAAGATTTAAAATGATCATTCCCTAATCCACCTCTGCCACCCGGTACAATAATTTTTTCTTCTCCTTCTTCAGTAATTTCCCCTTCAATTTCGCCTGTTTCAGCATCCCTGATAATTGTCCCTAATGGTACATCCAAAATCTCATCTTTACCTTCAGCACCTGTCATACGTTGACTACCGCCACTCCCACCTTCGGCTGCTATAACATGTTTACGATATTTTAAATGTATCAGAGTCCAGAATTGGGAACTCCCTCTGGCAATAATGTGTCCGCCACGCCCACCATCACCACCATCTGGGCCACCTTTGGCTGTTAATTTACTGCGGTGCAAATGCGCTGAACCAGCTCCTCCCTTACCTGAACGGCAACAAATTTTTACATAATCAACAAAATTACTATCAGACATAGATTTACTAATAACGGTTACGAATAACAAATAAAAAACGAATTTACGAAACTGAGTCGGTTACGAAATTAGGTACGAAAAAAACAAATTTACGAAACTCAGTTACTACTTAATATATTTACGATTTCGTAAATTAGTAACCATTCGTTTATTAGTAACCAGATATTTCATCAATTTTTTCACACAAGGCGTTAGATATCACTTCAATCCCTCCAATTCCTTTAATTCCTTTGTATTTACCTTGTGTTGTGAAATGGTCTTTTAATGGCAACGTTTCGTTTTTATACACATCAATACGTTTCTGAATTACCTCAGGATTTGCATCATCAGGTCTGCCCGATGATTTAGCCCGATTGGCAAGACGTTGGCGCAACTCTTCTTCTTCCACTTCTAAAGAAAGCACAGCCGATAGAGATTGCCCCCTACCTGACAAAAATAGATCCAGAGCCTTAGCTTGGGCGATGGTTCGTGGAAAACCATCAAAAATAAATCCTTTTGCCGTTGGATACTTATTTACTTCACTTTCTAACATTCGTATGGTCACTTCATCAGGTACTAATTGTCCTTTATCCATAAAGCTTTTAGCTAGCAACCCTAATTCAGTTGCACCTTTAATATTAGCCCTGAATATATCACCGGTTGATAAATGAACCAATTGATATTTAGCAATTAATTTTTCTGACTGAGTTCCTTTTCCTGCTCCCGGAGGACCAAATAAAACAATGTTTAGCATATACTGCGGATTATGGGTTACGAATAACGAATATTTACGAATTTACGAAACTATGTTTGTTAAATTGCCGATTGATAAATTGCCTATTGCCTATTCCCTGCTTCAGCATCCAACACATAAATATCTGCCAGATTCCGACCAAGTCCGTTGTAATCTAATCCGTATCCTACCAAAAAATCATTGGGAACAACAATCGCCTTATAATCTATAGGGATTGATTTGGTGTATGCTTCGGGCTTAAACAGAAGGGTTGCTACTTTTATTTCTGAAGCACCCTGTTCAATCAAAAGTTCCATAATATTTTCAATGGTATTACCGGTATCTACGATATCTTCGACAATAACAATGGTACGCCCTTTTATTTCTTCAATGATTCCAATCAGTTGCTTGATGTTTCCGGTTGACGAAAGACCTTCATAAGATGTCAGTTTCATAAATGAAATCTCACATTCAATGTTTACCTGTTTCATCAAATCGGCAGTGAACATAAAAGAACCGTTTAACACAGCTAAAAACAAAGGTTTCTTATCCCTTAAATCAATATTAATTTTTGTTGCAACCTCTGTCACTGCTTTTTGAATTTCAGCAGCAGTTATTTTTATTTTAAACGTCCGTCCGTGTATTAGCACATTACTCATAAATCAGCTTTTAAGGACACGAAATTACACAAAATATACCTACGCTAAACGTTTGATTTTATTTATTTATTTACCGAAAAAAAACTACATTTACAAACTATATTTGGAGAGTTGAGCTAATCACTAAATCACTAAATCAAAATATGATCCCTAGAGTAAGCATTATTATGGGTAGTATATCCGATTTACCTGTAATGCAGGAAGCGGCGAAAATTTTAAATGAATTTGAAATTCCTTTTGAAATCAATGCTTTGAGTGCTCACCGTGTGCCTGAACAAGTAGCTGAATTCGCAAAAAATGCCCATACAAAAGGTATTAAGGTAATTATTGCCGGTGCTGGCGGAGCAGCACATTTGCCGGGTATTGTGGCTGCATTTTGTCCTCTTCCCGTAATTGGTGTGCCTTGCAGATCGTCTATTTCTATCGACGGCTGGGACTCTGTATTGTCAATCTTGCAAATGCCTCCCGGAATTCCAGTGGCTACTGTTGCTTTAGATGGAGGTCAAAATGCCGGAATACTTGCAGTGCAAATATTGGCAGCTGGTGATGACAAACTATTAAAGAAGGTAATCAGCTTTAAAAAAACTTTGAAAAATAAAATTTTAAAAGTGAATCAAGAACTTAAAAATATTAAGTTTGAATATAAAACGAATTAAAAGTCTCACCCCTTAATTCCCTCTCAGAAGGAGAGGGAAATTTCGTTTGGTTAATGAAAAAAACATCCGCCCACAGTCCTCGACAAGCTCTGACTGACCGAGCGCTGGTCATATTGAGCCTGTCGAAATATGTGCGATGGCTTCTTAACTAAACGACATTGAAGGAGGGAGGCGAAACATCGAAAGAAAGAATACCAATTAATTCTAATGAATATGAGTATTAAAAATCTACTAAAATACCTTCGTTCACCTATTGCCTCTCCCCTTCGGGGAGATATTAAGAGAGGGGTTTTATCTGTTTTCTTTATCTGTTATTCACTATTTGCAAACGCAGGTAATGAAAATTTCCCCATCGGCGCTCGTTCTGCCGGAATGGGTAATGCTTCAGTTTCATTGAGTGATGGCTGGAGTGCGCAGCAAAATCAGGCTGGACTGGCCTTTCTGAAAGATATTTCCGCCGGTGTATATTACGAAAATCGTTTCTCTTTAAAAGAATTAAGTTTGAAAGGGGCTGTAATTGCTATTCCTGTTAAAGGTGGGGCATTTGGTTTAAGTATTTCTAATTTTGGCTATTCCCTTTTTAGTGAAAATAAATATTGTTTTTCGTTCGCTAAGGCGTTTAGTGAAAAATTTTCTATGGCTATTGCTTTGGATTATTTAACTACAAAAATTGGCGAAGGGTATGGAAGTAAAGGGGCATTTGCAGCGGAAGTTGGAATCCAATCCAAACCAATTAAAGGATTAACAATTGGTGCACACATATTCAATCCTACCCGTGCAAAACTTTCTGATTATGATAATGAACGAATCCCCACGATCATCCGCTTAGGTGCTGATTATAATTTTTCCGACAAAGTAACACTTGCCATAGAAACCGAAAAAGACATGCTTATAAAACCCGTATTTAAAGCCGGAATTGAGTATAAAGCCGTTAAGGAATTTTATTTACGTGCCGGAATCGGTACCAATCCATCTTTAAGTTCTTTTGGATTTGGATTGAATCTTAAAAATTTGAAAATTGATATTTCGGCGAACTACCATCAGGTTCTTGGTTTTAGCCCGCAGTTTGGATTAACCTATGTTTTCAGCAAAAAAGAAAGTTCTTTACCAGTAAAACAAAATAACAATTAGACAATTGTCAGCAAAACTCAGACTATACTTATATTCTATTTCGAATGGTTCGGCTAAACGCTCCACAGGTTTCGAAATGCCAAAATTTCGGATTGACTCCGCATTCAAAAAATCGCAATCTGCAATTTTTAATTTTTTTCTATTGATTGTGTTTGTTGCCCCCTTTTTATTACCTGTTACATCGTATGCTCAGGATACAATCCCTGTAAAAACCGATGATAGCGATATCCAGCAGCAGTTGGAGAATATCGCTGAAAACAGCGAGACTGAAGATGCTGATTATACCGATTTGTTGGAGGGTTTAACGTATTTTAAAGAACATCGCATCAACCTTAATAATACAAACATGGCAGAATTACAGCGTTTGACATTATTAAATGATATTCAAATCAACTACCTTCTTACGCATATCGAAAAAAACGGGAAACTTATTACTATTTACGAATTACAAGGTATCAATGGTTTTGATTTGCAGACTATCCAAAAAATACTTCCTTATGTATACGTTACTGATAATATAAAATCTGCACATTTTGATATGAAGGAAATGTTTCGCGGAGGACAAAACGTTGTAACAATTCGATATGGACAAACGCTTGAAAAAATGGCAGGTTTTTCGCCAATTGATAGCACGGGTTTATATAACAGCCCTAACTCAAGGTATATTGGAAGTCCGCAAAAAGTCTATGCACGTTATCGTTTCACTTATGGAAACAATGTTAGCTGGGGAATAACCGGAGAAAAAGATCAGGGAGAGTTATTTTTAAAAAACAAGCAAAATTTCAAATACGATTGGTATGAGAAATCACTCAAAGGGCATCAAGGCAATGGTTTTGATTTTTACTCTGCTCATTTCTGTTTGAAAAATATTCGTTTTGTTAAAGCATTCGTCATTGGCGACTATCAGGCTACTTTCGGACAAGGCCTAACTGCCTGGAGTGGATTAGCCTTTGGTAAAAGTGCTGATATTGCCAGTGGTAAAAAATCGGGAGCTGGTATCCTTCCTTTTACATCTGTAGATGAAAATAAATTTTTACGTGGAACAGCTGCAACTATTGGATATAAGGCCTTTGAGGCTTCAGCATTTTTTTCACGCAAAAAAGTTGATGCCAATGTTTCGGATACCTTAGAAAATGGTGAAGTTGCAGCCATATCATCATTGCAGGAAACCGGTTTTCACACCACTCCTTCCGAAATTGCTGATAAAGATGCTATTACTCAAACTATTTATGGAGGGAATATCGGTTACAAAACAAGGAAATTTAATATCGGGCTAACCGCCGTTAACTACCAATTGGATAAAGGTTTTAATCGTTCTTTATCGTATGATAACCAGTTTGAATTTTCTTCAAAACAAAATTTTAATATAGGACTTGACTACAATTATATTTTTCGAAATTTTAATTTCTTTGGTGAAGAAGCCAGAAGTCAAAATGGTGGACTGGCTTTCGTTAATGGTTTTTTAGTCAGCCTTGATCCCCGCCTATCATTTACGATTTTGAATCGTAATTACCAGCGTAATTATCAAAATTTGTTGAGTAATGCATTTGCTGAGAATACTATTGCAGCTAATGAAAAAGGGACTTATGTGGGAATTGCAGCCAAACCGATTAACACCATTACCCTTACCGCTTATTGCGATCGATTTGAATTTCCGTGGATGAGATACCAGGCAAATGCTCCTTCTTTCGGAAATGATTACCTGGCTCAGTTGAACTACACACCCTCAAAAAAGGTGGATATGTATTTCCGTATTCGCGAACGTGATAAACAAAAAAACACTTCTGCTTCTGATGCGATTATTGCTTATCTTATTCCTGTGAAGCAAACCAGTTATCGCTTTAATATTTCATATAGCATTACTCCATCTGTGAAATTAAAAAATAGGGTGGAATGGTTTGATTACAAACTAGACAATAACAAAACACAAACGGGTTATCTGGTTTACCAGGATTTTATCTACAATAAAGTTGGTAAACCACTTTCTGTATCCTTACGCTATGCTCTTTTTCAAACAGACAGCTATGATACGCGTATTTATGCCTTTGAAAGCGACATGCCCGGAGCTTATTCTATTATTTCAAATTATTACCGTGGTTCACGCTTTTACATTTTGCTGGATTATAATCTAACCCGGAAAATTGAAATATGGCTGCGTTATTCGCAAACCTATTATGATAATAAAAGTATCATTAGCGAAGGCGCACTAACCGAAATAGATGGCAATATTAAATCGGAAATTAAAGCACAGGTGAGATTTAAGTTTTAGTAAAATCACCTTAAAATCTGAAAGAAACCATTCAGAGGTTTTATCATTTTTGGACCGGACATTATATAATAATAGACACCATCCGGATATTTACTTCCTGACCAGTTATTCTGATAATTAGTAGTTTCAAATAATTTTAATCCCCATCTGTTATATATTTTTAAGGAGGTATTTTCATAGAATTCTAAATTATCCAAATAAAATAATTCATTCAATTCACTTCCTTTCCCATTAGGAGTTATCACATTTGGAATATTTAAATCACATTGAAAAAATGCAACATTGGCAGAATCGGTAATTGTAGCACAGAAATTTGTAACATTTACGTAGTAGGTACCGCTTTGTGAAGCTGTTGTTATAGAATCTAAAGACCCTGTATTCCAAAGGTAGGTAGAACCATTACCTCCACCGGATGCTATTAAGTAAAGCTGATTATTTGAGCATAAAGTTGTATCACTCACTACCGGATGCGGATCATCTAAATATTGAATGGTGAAGGTGTGCGTCATATTGCAAACGTTGTCTGTTACCTTTACCTGGTAGTCCCCTATTTCATTAACAGTAATCATAGGGTTAAAGGTGGTAGCGCTTGGTCCAAAAACAAGATTTGAACCCGTAGGTTGATTTAGAATAGTCCAGTTAACTGTGCCGGGTGCACCTATTCCCGCTATTTGATAAAATAAATCGCAGGTTTGAGCGGTTGTATCTGTTCCTGTCATGCCTACTACCTGTATTGTTACTGTTGTATCATAAGTACATCCGAAATTATCGGTAACAGAAAACGTATATGAATGGGGCCCAATTACAGTAGGCTGTACAACAATTGCAGTATCAGTTTGTCCTGAAATAATTGTAGGATCCGGTTGCCAGGTTTCTGAAACTATTATAGGAGTATAAAATTCAGTATTAGGATTAATTGCCGGATTAAAGTAAATGCCCCACTCAAAAATGTAGCCGTCATCAATTCCCTGATTATCCCTAACAGTAATGGTCCAGTTACCGTTAATGGGGCAACCAATAAAACTGGAAAAATTTTGTTCAGGCTTATAGTCGCCTGCCGACATTGATTGTCCGATAGATGGTGTGGTAACATTTGTAAAATTATTTGCAGCAAATTCAGTTGCAAAAGTGCCCCAAACAGCATTATCAGAAAAACAATATTCCCAACCAATGCCGGGAGTACCATTTCCATTATCATCGGCTTGTCCCAAAAATGTACTGCCACCACCAAAGCCTCCGGTAACCAGTCCGCTAGAGCCATTATAACCATTAAATATTGTTGATTGTGTTCCATTCGGGCAGGTGAGTACCATTTCTAAATCTCCCAAAAATGAATGTTCCATTGTAACACACATTTGTTGTACGTCAGAAGCGCTTGTAATGGTTTGTCCGGGCGAAAAATCAGCAATAGGGATACTTGTGGTGTAATTTGCACCTGAACCATCGGGCAAGTAGGTCAGGCCTGCAAATACGCCTCCTACTTCAAACGAAGCTTCGGTTGCGTTTACGCCAATGGTATCAGTATTTGTAACACCACCAAGTATGGTGGTAGATTGCCCCAGACAAAAAGTATTATCAAGCGCTCCTCCCATTTGAGCAAAGCTGGGTATTGTGGAAACCCTTACTTTACACCTGATAACTTCAATCAGGTTAAAGGGATCTTTCATTCTTAATTTTACCAGATATCCTGCTCTGTTTGGTGGTTTAAACCATATTGAACTACTGGTATAAGTAGATCCATCACTAATATTCCATAAATAAGTACAGTTACCATTGTTTTGAACATAACCGGGAGAGGTAGCGGGTGGAACCGGGGAATAAGGAAAATTTCCGGAAGCCACAAATAGGATAGAATCACCAAAACAAATATCGGCATATCCGGTATCCGCCGGGTTTAAAAAATCAGGACCGGTTCCATTTAAAAAAGCTTGGATATGAGGGGTGAAAGGCTGCGGAGGGTTACCACAGGATATGTTTGCAGCCCAACCAGTGCCAACTCCAGCCCCATTGGATACAAATTTAAATGTTAAACAACCGCTTGGATTATTCCAACTGGCGGTTATAAAAAGGCCATTTGGATTGGTAACACTATTGTAAGCACCTATCAATGCATCGGATGTGCTGGCGCCATCATAAATAAATAAAGTATCAGAGCCATCAACATTCCATGAAAAACCAATATTAATTGCAAACGAAACAGAAATTTTACCGCCGTTTATTAAATCGGGGCAAATGGTAATAACTTCACTTTCATTATTCCCATAGTCACTAGCAGCACCTCCTGAATCGAAAAAATTTTGAACGGAACCATCATTATATAAAGGGCAGCTGATTGGATTTGAAGGGGCATAATCAGGGTCGGTTATTAAAATTTGAGCATCAGAAAATGGAACAAACAATGCAACAAAAAGTAAAGAGGAAACAAATTTATTTTTCATTCGAACGAATTATTTTATTGATTTTGAAAATTTTGCTTTTATCTGTTCTTCGGATAATATCACCAATAGTTTTTGGGTTCCTTCTATCTGATAGTATTGGTAATCGCTTCCCAGTGGAACATAATGGAGGTCGAAAATATTTATAGTATTAATATCCTGTATTTTTACTGTTCCTTTTATTTCGTGCGTATTTGCTTTTTCATTCGCAAGTTCTACAATTTCATAGGCGTTAGCAACGTAAAAATTCCAATAAGAATAACTAAAAGTGTTATTACTTTGCATTTCATTCAATTCTTCTTTTGAAAATTTTGAGAGTAAACGTTGGTCAAAACTATTATTTTGCGCATTTGCAAAATAACTAAACAATAAGAAGGTCACTAAAAACATAATTTTTTTCATAATTATCGGGCTTTTTAAAATATGTAAGGGGTAAATTTAAAAAATATATCTACAAACTGCAATTCAGATGTGTTTTTAGTTTATTAGGTTGCATCAACAAAAAAATAATATGGCAATTTAACTATTTGATAATAGGCAATTTAACAGAGTAATAATTGTTAAAACTACCAAATTGTTAAAATGTTACATTTGTAACCCTATGGCAACCCTATTATCTTCGGAATACAAAAAAAATTATCGAAAAACATTCTTTCTGGCATATCCTGTAATGCTGAGCCAGTTGGGGCATATCATGGTTGGTGTTGTAGATACAGCCATGGTTGGGCAAATCGGTACTATTCCACAAGCGGCCGTGGCTTTGGCAAATAGCTTATATATTTTAGTATTAGTATTTGGATTGGGTGTTTCATATGGTATCACCCCCTTGGTTGCGGCAGCTGATAGTTCTAAAAATTATTCGGAGAATGCTGCTTTATTAAAGCATGGCATTATTATCAATACTGTGATGGGGGTGGTTTTGTTTTTACTATTACTGATGATATCACCAGTCTTAAATTTATTCAACCAAAAACAGGAAGTTGTTGATTTGGCCATTCCATTTTTAAATGTGATGATGCTGGGAATGATACCTCTGTGTATTTTTTCGGGATTTAAACAATTTACTGAAGGACTCTCTTATACGGGAGTTGCAATGATAATTACCATTGGCTCCAACCTTTTAAATATTTTACTTAATTATTTAATGATATTCGGACATTGGGGTTTTCCGAAAATGGGATTAATGGGCTCCTGTTGGGCAAGTTTTTATTCCCGGATAGCAATGGCTTTAGCGATATTTTTATATGTTTATTATAACAAACCTTTTAGGGTTTACTGGCAAGGATTTAACTTTAAAAACCTTTCGATGGACTTATCAAAAAAAATTTTAGCGCTGGGTGTTCCCTCCGGCATGCAATGGGTATTTGAAGTAGGGGCTTTTAGTTTCGCAGTAATAATGATTGGCTGGATAAGCCCCGCCGCACAGGCAGCACATCAGGTGGCATTATCAATTGCGGGGGTTACTTATATGATGGCTAGTGGATTATCGGCCGCGGCCTCGGTAAGGGTTGGTAATCAATTAGGTTTAAAAAATCATGAAGGTATTCGAATTGCCGGATTCAGCGCATTTATAATGGTTTTGGTATTTATGTGTTGTTCTGCCATTTGTTTTATTTTATTTCGAAATGTTTTGCCTGTTTTTTTTAATAAAGAGATGGAAGTAATTAGCATTGCATCCTCTTTAATAGTAATTGCCGCTTTCTTTCAATTAAGTGACGGTGTTCAGGTGGTTGGCTTAGGAGTTTTACGCGGGGTAAAAGATGTTAAAATTCCAACTATTATTACGCTCATTTCCTACTGGGGAATTGGTTTGCCAATGAGTTATGTGTTTGCTTTTAAGTTAAATTTTGGTGTGCTTGGCGTTTGGTATGGATTGTCGTTAGGACTTTCAATAGCTGCAATACTATTGTTCCTGAGATTTAATTATGTGAGTAAAAGGGTTTAAAAAAATTGAAAAATTCCGGCAGTCGCATTTTAATTTTTTGTTGATAATTGCTGAAAAAGAAAAAAAATAAAGCAAAATAAATGTATCTTTGGTTATAAGAAACACGTAAAAGCAAATTCATTTATAACCCTTAAACCTAAAAAAATGAAGAAAATTACTATCCTCCTGATGTTTCTGTTTTTCATTCAATCAATTGAAAAAAGTAGTGCACAGTGCCCCGGCTGTAATATTGATAACACACTCACTACCCAGGGGATTTATCCTAATAATCTGCCAAATGGAACTCAGGGGCAGCCCTACAGCAGTGATGTAACTTTTGTAATGTTTTTGGACACTTCTGGTTACACAGTAAATTATTTTAAAATATTATCAGTTTCCGGGATGCCCTTTGGTTTATCTTGGGAATGTAATAATTTGTCCACTAATTGCCAATACGACCCTGCAGTTAACCTTCGTGGTTGTGTGAAAATATGTGGAACGCCCATGCAAACCGGGACATTTACCATGAATGTATATGTATTGACTAATATTCAGACTGTTGGAAATTTTAATTCTATCCAGCCAATGACAATAACTATTGATCCCGGAGCAGGCGGTAATTCAGGTTTTTCTTTTTCACCTGCTCAGGCGTGTGATTCAGCTTCAGTTACATTAAATGCGTTAATAGATGGTTCGCCAAATCCAACAAGTTATAATTGGCATTTTGGTAATGGTGATAGCTGTAATGTTAAAATCCCTCCGGTGCAAAATTATACTACACCCGGTGATTACTATATTT
The DNA here is from genome assembly GCA_036170695.1 of Bacteroidia bacterium. Lineage (GTDB taxonomy): Bacteria > Bacteroidota > Bacteroidia > 2-12-FULL-35-15 > 2-12-FULL-35-15 > 2-12-FULL-35-15. The sequence continues at coordinate 11,484 of JAVHPR010000429.1, read as the reverse complement.
CCTTAGAAACCAATATACTTGGATATAAAGTTACGGGAGTACAATTATCGAGTGTTCAACCTGGCTGGAGCGGCGATGTGGAAGAGGCGTCTTCGTACCTTTTTAAACCGGATCCTTTTTTTGAAATAATAAATTCTTCGTCAACAAATTTATTTACTTCACCATTTGTTCTGGATTCGCTTTCTGCTAATTGGTATAATTTAGACATTAATTTAACCAGCCCGCCTTATATTATTAACATTTGGGACATTGATAATATTTCTGTGAATGATAATCTGGGCACTTTTTCGTTTAATGTTACGGGGGCAGGCACAATACCGTTTTCAGGTACTGCCGGTACTTCCGGAAATATTATTGTAGAATCGTATTCCATCCAGTCGTTCACACATTATGATACAGTCCACATTTATGCAAGCCCTTCAGCTGTGACAGTTTCAACAGTCGGGCAGGATAGCGTTTGTTTGGGAGATTCGATACATCTTTTTGTGAATGCCACAGGAACAGATATTATTCAATGGTATAATGATACTTCTTTTATTGAAGGAGCAAATAGTCCTAATTATGGAACAAATCATTCCGGTAGTTTTTGGGTATTAGTTACAAATGAAGCTGGTTGCTCCTTTGCAAGTCCCCATCAGGATGTTTATGTGATTTCCCCTCCACCCACTCCAACATTCTTATCAAACGTAAACATGTTAACATGCTTACTTACGGGTTATCAATTACAATGGGTAGTTAACGGCGTTCCGATACCTGGTGCCACCGGACAAACTTATTCAATACCACAGACCGGGGCTTACTCAATAATTGCAAAAAACTCATTTGGATGCACCAAATCCAGTAGTAGCAATTACATTGAATATACCAGTCCTGCAGGAATTGATGAAATACAATTATTAAATTCAATATCTATTTATCCAAATCCGACAAATGATGAGTTGAATTTAAGTGGTAATGAAGAAATTATTGGATATCGGTACACTTTAACAGATTGTATTGGAAGGATTTTGCAGACCGGAATTATTAATGAAAGTCAGCTTAAATTATCATTAAGTGAATATGAAAAAGGAATGTATTTTATTTCGGTTGAAGGAAATTCCAAAAAAATATTTAAGGTGCTGAAAAATTAGGGTGGTGTTGAGTTAATTATAAAAAAACGCAATGTAAGGTTGAGGTTGTCGGGACATCTTTTTAGTTATAAGAAGATGCCTCATAATTCCAATTCTTTCATGGGATCCCAATAAATTTTATCAAAGTCTTTTATTTTGTCATTTTCTACTTCGATCCCTTCCTTCTCTAATAATTCCGTCATTAAAAAAGGAGTTGCAAAATGATTTTTTCCGGTAAGTTCCCCATTTCTATTCACTACACGATGTGCGGGAATGTCACCTGGAGGGAATGAATGTGAGGCATTCATTGCCCAGCCAACCATGCGTGAGGAACGGGCAGATCCCAAATACTTCGCAATTGCTCCATAGCTTGTTACATGCCCTTTCGGGATAAGCCGAACGACATCAAATACGTTTTGAAAAAAATCCTTGTGCTTTTGCATTGATTATTTTTTGAAAATTACAAGTTAGGAGTTAATAGTAATGAGTTAATTGTAGATGCTTATTACTAATGTAAGTTAATCATAAAATGGGGCGATGTCATGTCGAGCTTTGCCGAGACATCTTTATACTAATGAAAAAGATTCCTCCACTTAGGTCGGAATGACAATAACAAGGGAAATTAGATTTTAAAACCACAATATAAATTTTTCTAAACTTGAGTACCCCTCTGAAAAGGACTTTTGACACGAATTGCACGAATTATTATTTTTAAAATGAAATTGATAATCAGCGCATTAAATTAGTGAAATTAGTGTCATATATTTCTTATTTGAGTTTTCGGAGTGAACTCAAACTTTAAATTTCAGATAACAAATTTTAAATCCTTTTTTCGAAAACATTTTTTCATAATGTGTTTTAATGGAGGTAAGTGCTTCATCTCTTTGTGTAATATCGGCATACAAATCATTTGTGGCATCCAGTTCTTCAAAATTATTTTCCGCAATAATTTCACGGGAATAGTTATAAAAAGGTTCATTATCTGTTTTAAGATGAATGATACCAGCATTCCCCATTATTTTTTTATACTTGTTAATAAATAACGTATTGGTCAATCGATTTCGGATACGGGATTTTTGCGGTTGAGGATCAGGAAATGTAATCCAAATTTCATTTACTTCGTTTTCAGAAAAACAACTATCAATAAAATCAATACGGGTACGGATAAAAGCTACGTTATTCATTTTATTTTCAATAGCTGTTTTTGCACCTGTCCAGATGCGGTTTCCTTTTATATCTACACCAATAAAGTTTTTATCAGGGAAACGTTGAGCCAGACCAATGGTGTATTCCCCTTTCCCACAGCCTAATTCAAGCACTATAGGGTTGTTGTTTTTGAAATAATTTTTATGCCATAACCCTTTTAATGGTAAGCCATCTGCTGTTGACTCTTCAAAGGATAAGAAAAAACAATTGTCGAATGAATTAACTTCTGCAAATTTTTTTAATTTTTGTTTGACCATATTGTAATGAAATGTAAATTAGTGGAGTTTTAAGAAAAAAAGTTAGCGATTCGGGCTACATTTTAAATCAATCGATTAATAATTTACTGAACAACTCTAAGGGGGGCTGAATTATTTTTTCTCTTTTTCTTTCTTCAATGTTTCAAGTTCTACTTTCAGTGCTTTAGTATCTTCTTTAATGGCCATGTTTTCAGCCTTTAGTGCATATATTTCCTTCTTTAATACTTCTACCTCATATTTTAATAAAAAATACCCGGATTTAACAAATTTTAGAGTATCTGTTAATACCGGGTATTCTGTATTTGTGATTTTTGAATCTACAACAGTAGCAAGAGTATCTTTCTTTACAATGTTGTCATCTTTCTTTTGCGTAGTACCTTCCTTTGCTCCCTTGTTAGTTGTTGTATTAGTTGTTGTGTTGGGAGGAGTTGGATTTACGCTAGTTGAGCTTACTTTTTTTTTAGGCTTCTTGTGTAAGCAATTACTTGCCAACGCTCAGTATCACTTAATTTTTCTTTAAATGCAGGCATTGGTTTTCTTCCTTCAGTAGTTTTGAAAAATAGCTCACCATCAGTTCTGTCCTGATATTCTGCAGAAGAAAAATCTCCACAAGAGATATCAATTTTTTCAGCTTTAGCACCATCACCTAATCCCTTAATACCATGGCATGATTTGCACTCTTTTGCCCAAATATCCTTGCCGGCTTTAATTGTGGCGTCATCAGCCTTAACAGTACTTTTAACTTTTGAGGCTGCTTCTGTAGCTTTCCATTCTTTTCCTTTTGGTTTTGCTTGCGCAACAGCTGTTTGGCTAAACAAAAAACAAGTAGCTACGAGCGTACCTCCAATTAGATTTCCTAAATTTTTCATAATTTTAGTTTTAATTTTAGTTTTAATTTTAGTTTTAATTTTAGTTTTAATTTTTATTTGGTTTTAGTTTTTAATTTATTTGCAGTGCTTAATTTTTTAATCTTTATTACTTGTAAAATTGCGTATAATAGTGTTCCCCAAACCAGTGAAATTATGATGATCGATGCTGCAATAAAATATTTTGGCGCCTTATCTCTTCCAGCATATATTGAACGCTCATCTATATTTGAATTATCACTTACAACAATTGTGCCCAAATTTGCATCTCCGCTTACTTCGGTGTTTATATAATTTTCATCATCAGTAATTCTGGCAATAAAAGTTAATTTCCCGTCCAACGAAGGAATATCCGTTGGAACAGTAAAACTTGCAGTACCATTTTCATCAGTAGTTGCAGCTCCAAGGGGGAGGGGTTTAAACAAACGTTTTACAAACAAATTAACACTTACTTCTTTTACAGGCAGGCCTTCTGAAGTAACTAACGCGTTGCAAACATTTGTTGTATCAACTTTTGTGAAAGTCAATGTTATTTTAGCCAATTTTTCCTGCGCAAATGAGATTGTCAATGAAGATAACAGCATCACACAGATTGCTATGAAATATTTATACTTTTCCATCTTATTAATTATTTATAGTTAATTATTTCTTCTTTACCTTCTAATTTACCTTCTGCTACTTCCCAAACTGAAATGATAGGGAAAAATCTTGAAAACAATGTTACGATTAATAGTGTTGCAGCAAAAGTGGCAGCAACAATTGTCATCTCAATCATACTTGGGCTATAATGCAGCCATGAATGAGGAACATCTTGAATCGGAAGATATGGAGAAGTCTGACCGGGTACAACAATCAAATAACGTTTAAACCATCCGGCAGCAAATACACCAAGGGCAATAAGGACTAAAGGTATAGGCTTACGCATTGCTTTGAAAATCGGTAAAATAGCAGGTAGTACGATTCCAAAGATTACAACAGACCAATAAAAAGTGGCCTCATCACCTGTAAACAGGTTAACCAGGTGGTGTTTATGTAAGCCGGACATTTTATAGGCAGGAACCAAATATTCGTTTACATTAAAATACCCATAAATTAAAGCCATTAATACTAAAGCTTTGCCCAGCTTATCAAAATGCATCTCGGTTAAATATTTTTCGAGTTTGTAAAACTTTCGGATAACAAAAACAGCAACAATCATAGCGGCTGCACCTAACAAAAATGCTCCGGAAACGAAATACGCACCAAAATTTGTACTATCCCATTCGGCTCTAAGCGTAGTGGCAAAAAGCCATGCTGTTACCGTATGGATTGAAATACCCAAAGGAATTACCAAAACAGTTAAAATTTTCACTGTTCTTTTTAATATTTTCCATTGTTCAGGAGTACCTTCCCAGCCAAACGAAAGGATTTCATACATTTTCATTTGCCATTTTGGCATATTTTTCAAATGGTTTTTGCATGTTGACAGAGAAGGAATTAATGGAATAAATAGCAGGATAACACTCGTTGCTAAATAGGTCATAATAACGATAATATCCCACACAATTGGTGATTGAATACGTCCGTAAAGAACTAAGTAATGCAATCTGTCGGGACGCCCCATTGCTGCAACGATACTAACGCCGGCAAGCATGATGGCAGCCACAGCTATTATTTCTGCAATTCTGGAAAGTGGCCGATACCATTCAAAATGTGTAAGTTTAAGTACAGCTGACATCAGCACACCAATTAAACTGAGCGCCACAAAAAACACAAAGTTTGAAATGTAAACTCCCCAAAATGTTGTATCTCTCAACGAAACAGTTACATATTTACTTTGCATTTCCTGTATGAAATAGGCATACACTCCTGCACAGCAAACCAATATTAGAAACACAATCCATAGTTTGCCTGCCCATCCTATTTTTTGAATAGGGCGCAGCAAATCGTCTTTCATAACCATATACTCATCCTGTGTAAAGGTTTCGTATTTATGCGGTTCTGTATTTTTATTTTCTTCAGACATATTTTTAGTTTTTAAGTTTTATTCTTCCGTGTTATGAGCTTCAGTTGCTTCTTCGAATGGGAATAGTCTCTTAACAGCTCCCAGATAATATACTCGTGGTTTGGTACCCAATTCTTCAAACTGGCGATACCCGGCTCTGTCTTTCAACAGTTTTGAAAGCCTGAATGTATCTTCACCATTAGTAACTACGTCTTCTATTTCGTCGCCTTGAAATATAGCACCGTTTGGACAACTTAGCACACAAGCAGGCAATAAACCTTCTGCGGCACGATCGGGGCAGAAATCACATTTTGAAACTGTTCCTTCCGGTCCGTATTGTGTAGCGCAATAATTTTCAGGAATTTCATCCTTGTGTTCTTCAATGAATTTAACCTGTTGAGGGCGTCCAAAATTGAAGGTGCGAGCTCCATAAGGACAAGCAGCCATACAGAATTTACATCCGATGCATCTGTCACTGTCTATTCCTACTATTCCATCGGAACGTTTAAAAGTGGCATCAACAGGGCATACTTTTGTACAAGGAGGATTATCGCAATGATAACACATGGTAGGAAACCAGTATGGAGAAGTAAGATCAGCATCCTGCATTTTCTTCACCTTAATGTATTCGATAGGTGGAAGTAATTTATGTGCTTTTTGGCAACCTTCAATGCATTTTCTTGCATTTGCGCAGCGTCCGAGATCGATAACTCTTACAAGTTTTTTTCCGGGAAGCCCTTCACGAACAGGGAGCCGAGGAACTGTTGTTGCAGAAGGCCCTTTAATAGCGCTACTATCAACCTCCACTACTTTACCGTCGGTGGTAAGAACTTTCACTTTCTCGCCTGTTTCTGTTACGCTGTCGAGTGAAACCGCTTTGCCGATTGCTGCACCAAGCAATACTGTTCCGCCGGCTAAAGCACCCAGCTTTAAAAATTTCCTGCGGTCTGATTTATCTTCTTCTTTTTTTCCCATTTTATTTTATATTGAATATTTTAATAAACAAACAAGGTTATATTACCGATAATCAAAAATCAAATTGACGGGTGATGTTAAAGCCAATTAACATAGGGTCTTTAGTGAAATCGTTTGAGTTATTTCCCAATACTTCCTGACCTGCAAGACCGTTGGATGTACATACAAAAATTTGAAACTGGTGACTTCCTGTGGAGTACTCAAAGCCAAAAGATAAATTTGGTTTCTGGTAACCAACTTTTTTGGTTCCGGTACTATTAAGTACCATATCCGGATTTACAGGATAATCATATTCTACCTGAATAGCAGCCATTGAAGTAATCCTGTACTGTGCAATAGTCGATATCCCTATAATTCCATGATTCATTGTTGAATCCGGTAATAGGTTAAAATATGAATAAGAACCAGATACCTGCCATGAGAATTTATCATTAAACTTACGCGCAATCATTATTTCATGGAAGAAGCTAGCTCTGTTTGCAGCAGTGTATTCCTTCTTTTGGTTGAGGAAATTTTTGTTATCCCCATTTTTTAATCCCATATCACCAAAATAAGAAACGGATACCGGCATTCCTGATGTTTTGGTTTGTTTTAATATAGCATATTTCCACTCTATATCGTAGGTCATACCTCTGGTAGCGCCTATTCCAACAGAAAGGCGTTTGGTGATACCATAATCTACCCCTAAACGAATATTAGCGGAAGAAAAAATACCATATAAATCCGAGGCATCAAATATTTTTCCGAAACGGTGCTCAATTTGAAGATCCAAGGCTTTTTTATTTGGATTTTCAATAGTTTGAGTATTAATAAAAATTCCATTTTCAAATGTTTTCTTTACATATTCTGGTGCAGCTGCAGAAGCAGCAGGTGCTGCTTCATCTTGTGCAAATATTGCCGGTGATACTGTAAGTAACAACAACACTAATTTTTTTCTTAACATATTTTTATATTTTTTAAAATGTTATTAATTATTTAATGCTCCCTGAGTTATCCAGGCTAAAATAGTAGCCTGCTCTGATCCGGATAAAAATGGAGGACCGCCCATTGGCATTTGACCATTGCCACCTGTAACACCTGCGGCATTACTTACAGAAACGTAAAAATCACTTGATGTGGGAGCCGCAGTATTAACCATTGTAGGAGTGGCTGTCATAGTAGCATAAGCAGTTGTTACACTTGTAAGATTAAGGCCGGAACCTCCGCCGCCGGTATGGCAACCATCGCAACCATAGGTCGCCATCAAAGGAAACACTTGTGTAGAAAAAGATACAGGTGTGGTAATAGGAGGAGCCGCAGGCTCCACATAATTGAAATCCTTTCTACAGGAATTCAGCGTTAGAGCCAGTACTGCGAAAGAAATAATTTTTAATTTTTTCATATCTGTATTTGTTTTTTATTGAATGAATCTTTGAAAACGTCAGACTCAAAATGAATATATTAATTTACCGCGATAAAAGTAGAAGTAGTATTAAACTCAAAATATGATTGAAGTCAGTTTTTAATAAGATCTTATGTTATTCATTTATTAATTTCGCGAATTCATCAGGGCTCTGTACAAGCGGTATTCAATAAAAAAACAATTTTGCAGCCTAACAATTAAGCCAATTATGAGCGTTTGTATTTAAAAAAAAGGTAAAATTGTACTCTTAAAAATTGGAATTTTGATTGATGTGAAATACAGCAAAAATATAAAGTATAAAAAATGACAAAAATTTTATTAGCAACAGAAAAACCTTTTGCAGCAGCGGCAGTTGAAGGTATAAAAAAAATATTTACTGAAGCGGGCTTTGAAACTGTCCTTTTGGAGAAATACACTGATACAAATGATCTGATTAAAGCGGTTTCAGATGTTGCGGCACTTATTATCAGAAGCGATAAGGCGACACGTCAGGTTATTGAAGCCGGTAAGAATCTGAAAATTATTGTTCGTGCAGGCGCAGGGTTTGATAACATTGACCTTGCCGCAGCCACTGAAAAAGGAATTGTTGCAATGAACACTCCTGGTCAAAATTCAAATGCGGTAGCCGAACTTACTTTCGGATTGTTAGTTTTTATGGCAAGAGCAAATTTTAAAGGTGGTTCGGGTAGCGAATTGAAAGGTAAAAAGTTAGGCATTCATGCATATGGAAATGTGGGAAGAAACGTGGCACGTATAGCAAAAGGATTCGGTATGGAAGTATTTGTATTCGATCCATTTGTATCAAAAGAAATAATTGAAAAAGATGGTTTAAAAGTAGTAGAAAAAGTAGAAGAGCTATACAGTACCTGCCAATACATTTCGTTGAACATCCCGGCAACCGAAAAAACGAAGAAATCAATCAATTTCGATCTGCTTTCAAAAATGCCAAAAGGCGCAACTGTTGTAAATACGGCGAGAAAAGAAGTAATTGATGAGGAAGGCTTGAAGAATTTCTTTGTTTCAAGACCTGATTTCAAATATGTTTCGGACATAGCCCCTGATTGTCATTCTGAACTAGTACAGTTTGGTGAACGTTATTATTCAACACCCAAGAAACAAGGTGCAGAAACTTCAGAAGCTAATATTAATGCCGGTTTAGCGGCAGCAAATCAAATCGTAAAATTTTTAAAAACAGGAGATAAAACGTTTCAGGTAAATAAGTGAAAAGAGTTAAGAGTTTTGAGTTAAGAGTGATGAGTTAACTCCAAACTCCAAACATTAATACTCTGAACTATTGCCTATTGCCTATTTACTATTTACTATTACCTATTTACTATTACCTATTACCTATTACCTATTACCTATTATCCATTAACTCTTAACTCTTAACTAAATAACATGGCAATTTTAAAAGCATTTAAAGGAATCCGTCCTCCGAAAGAACTGGTAAACGCATTAGCATCACGTCCTTATGATGTATTAAATTCTAAAGAAGCAAGAATAGAAGCGCAAGGCAATGAAGTTTCATTATTGCATATTACAAAACCGGAAATTGATTTGCCCGAAAGTCTTGATGAGCACGATGAACAAGTCTATGCGAAAGCAAAAACAAATTTTGAAAAATTTCAAAATAACAAATGGCTTGTTGAGGATGAAAAAGAATGTTTATATATCTATGCTCAAACGATGAATGGTCGTACACAGTACGGACTTGTTGGTTCAGCTGGTGTTAGTGACTATTTGAACGGCATCATCAAGAAACATGAATTGACTCGCCCTGATAAAGAAGAAGACAGGATGAAGCATGTGCGTGCAACTGATGCTAACATTGAGCCGGTATTCTTTACATACCCAGCCGTTAAAGAGATTGACGAAATAGTTGCAAATATCGTGAAAACGCAAAAAGCGGAATATGATTTCACAACAGATGAAGGTTTCGGCCATCATTTCTGGGTAATAAAAGATGATGCTACAATTAAACGTCTCATCGATTTATTCGCAAAGGTGCCCTACACCTACGTTGCAGACGGGCATCACAGGACTGCTGCCGCAGCTTTGGTTGGCAATGAGAAAAAACAAAAAAATCCGAATCATAATGGTACTGAAGAATACAACTATTTTTTAGCGGTTCATTTCCCGGGAAATCAATTGAGCATTATTGATTATAACCGTGTAGTGAAGGATTTGAATAATTTATCACCTGCGGAATTAATTGAAAAACTTAAAAAAGTTTTTGATGTTGAAGAAAAGGGAACCGAGATATACAAACCGAATAAACTCCATAATTTCAGTATGTATCTGGAAGGCAAATGGTATTCGATGACAGCAAAACAAGGAACTTATAATGACAATGACCCAATTGGAGTGCTTGATGTTACCATTCTTTCTAAATTAATTTTGGAAAGCTATTTAGGAATCAAAGACTTAAGAACCGATAAACGTATTGATTTTGTTGGTGGAATAAGGGGTTTAGGCGAATTAAAAAAACGCGTTGATAGTGGAGAAATGAAAGTTGCTTTTGCACTATACCCTGTTTCGATGCAGCAATTGTTTGATATTGCTGATACCGGTAATATTATGCCACCAAAAACCACCTGGTTTGAGCCAAAACTTAGAAGTGGTTTGGTAATACATAAGTTAGGGAAATAAAAGCCCCTCCCAACCTCCCCTTAGGGGAGGAGGCTAAACGTAAATTTAAGATTTTATATCAATTCTAAATATACTCACCTAATACCCCCTCTCTTTTGGAGAGGGGATTAAGGGGAGAGGTTTTAACAATGTCTGTTTCAGAAAATCTCCATAAAATAAAATCATCATTGCCAAAAGAGGTAAAATTGGTTGCTGTTACTAAAACGCAGCCTGTTGAAAAAATAATGGAAGTTTATAATGCCGGGCATAAAATTTTTGGTGAAAATAAAGTGCAGGAGATGCTTGATAAATATGAGCGAATGCCTAAAGATATTGAATGGCATTTGATTGGGCATTTACAGAGCAATAAAGTTAAATTTATTGCCTCGTTTGTTTCTCTTATCCATTCAGTTGATAGTTTGAAGTTACTTCAGGAAATTAATAAACAAGCTGAAAAAAATAATAGAATTATTGATTGTTTATTGCAGGTATATATAGCCAAAGAAGAAACAAAATTTGGATTGGATTTTAATGAAGTTGAACAATTACTTTATTCAGAAGAATTAAAACAATTAAAAAACATCAAAATTATCGGTTTAATGGGAATGGCAACCAATACCAATGATCAGGAGCTAATCGGAAAAGAATTCCAGTCATTAAAACTGTTTTTTAAAAAACTTCAATCATCTAATTCTTCTTTCCAAACACTGAGTATGGGGATGAGTTCAGATTATCCAATTGCGATTGAAAATGAAAGTACATTAATCCGTGTAGGAAGTTCTATTTTTGGCTTTAGGAATTAGCTTTGCTATTGCGTAATTCCTTTATTTCCTGTGTTTTTATTTATACGCTTCTGTATGAACACTCTTAACAGCACGTCCTGAAGGATCAATCATGTTTTTAAAAGATGCATCCCATGCAAGCGCTTCAGGAGTGCTGCATGCAACTGATGGCACAGAAGGCACACAGGAGGCAGCTGAATCGGAAGGGAAATGTTCCGTGAAAAGAGAGCGGTAATAATATTCTTCCTTCGACATAGGAGGATTTATCGGGAATC
>JAVHPR010000428.1:0-7839 GCA_036170695.1 Bacteroidia bacterium | reverse complement strand
TTACAAAACAATAAAAGACAGCATGTCTAAAGCAGATAAGCAATTAAAATTATTTTATGGTTGAAGATATAAAACTAATTTCCTTATTGCGAAAATGTTTTTCAGCAGATAAAATCTGTATGTTCTATCGCGGCAATTTTGATGATGCATTTACAGACAAACTTATTTCTCTTGCAGAATATGATGTCGAAAAAAAGGCAAAAAAAAGAATTTCCTTATTGATGTCAGAAAGTTTTCAGAATATAGTTCGACACGGTAATGCCGAGATAAGCAGTCAAACGTCTAGTTTATTTGGAATTAGGGCTTTGGAACCGTTTTTACATATTTTTTCGTGCAATCGTGTAAATAATGAGGATAAACTATTTTTGGAGGAAAGGTTAAATATGATTAATCATTTGGATAAAGACCAGTTGAAGACGTATTACACGCAAGTATTACAAGAGGGATCCCTTAGTAAAAAAGGTGGTGCCGGGCTGGGATTAATTGAAATGGCTAAAAAATCTCAAAAACCGATTCAAACCGAATTCAAAAAATGCGATAATGACGTTTTTGCATTCAATATGCAAATCGATTTAATAACAGATGAACAAGCTTTATCAGACCTGCTTGGAAGTCCTTTGGCAATTGAAGAAAATACCGCATTGGTAGAGCTGATGACTGATCGCGATATGATTTTTTTCTACAAAGGTGATTTTAACGATGAAATAATCTCCCCCATGTTGAATATATTGGAGGGAAATACCGGCAAGCCGGGCGATACAGTTGGCTTTAAAATTTATCATGCCGCTGTTGAATTGATGCAAAATGTAAGCAGACACGGATTGAATGCTGAAAAAAAGGAAGGGATTTTCGCAATTCATAAAACGGAAAGAGGCTATTATCTTTGTACGGGAAATTATTTTACAAATCATGAAAATGAGTTCGAGAAATATGTGAATACTCTTAATTCAATGACTAAAGAGGAGCTGGACGCACTTTATCGCGGGAAGCTTAAAGCAAGTGTAACACTTCCAAATAACAATGCCGGTGTTGGCTTGATAGATTTAAGGCGAAGTTTCATGTCTCCACTGGACAGTATAATGGTTGATGACAAAAATGGAAATTATTTAATGTTGGGCATAGAAATACCTTTTGATAATGGAAAATAGGACAATCGCAGCTACTGAACTGGGTCCGGAAATTGTTATGGAAACAAATGGGAATATCCGTATTTCAGGAAAATCAAGAATGGAAGATGCTTCTTTATATTATAAAGATGTTCATGAATGGCTAGTGAATTACATAAAGGACATTAACAATTCATTAACTGTTACATTGGAATTGAGTTATTTTAATTCCTCATCAGCAAAACAATTATTAAAATTACTCATGAACCTAAATGAAGTAGTAGGCGGAGGAAAAGTAATTTGGATTTATCCTGAAAATAATGATACCCTTTTAGAAAGAGGACAGGAATTGGAAATCATGTTGGATATACCATTTGAATACACTGCAAAATAGTCTGGCAAGCTGTTTCAATTTCTTCCATAGTAATAGTGAGGGGAGGGGCGATACGCATGGAGTGCGAATTAAACAAAAACCAATCTGTAATCACACCATTTTCTATGCATTTATCAATTATAGTTTTGTTTTGTTCATAGCTTTCAAACTCAATTGCAAGTAGTAATCCTTTGCCGTTTATTGATTTTATCAGGGGATGTATTAGTAAATCGCGAAACAATTTTTCTTTCTGATCGATCTGATCAATTAATTTTTCTTCCAGCAATATATTTAATGTAGCTATGCTTGCAGCGCAGGATACCGGATGCCCTCCAAATGTGGTAATATGACCAAGTATAGGATTATTGGTGAGCGAATGCATTATTTCTTTTGAAGAAATAAAAGCACCGATAGGCATTCCCCCACCCATGCCTTTTGCTAAGCAAAGAATATCAGGAGTGAAGTAATAATGTTCAAATGCAAATAATTTTCCCGTCCTGCCAAAACCGCATTGTACTTCATCTGCGACAAGCATTGCTCCCACTTCATCACAACGGTTTCGTAGCTGTTTCAAAAAATCATCGTTTGGAATAATTGCTCCTGCTTCACCTTGAATTGTTTCAACAATAACAGCTGCCGTTTGGTTGGTGATGTGTTTAAAGTCAGAGACATTATTATATTCAATCTGCCTGACATCGGGCAATAACGGGCGGAAGGCGTTTTTAAATTCTTCATTACCCATAATACTTAAACTACCATGAGTACTACCATGATAGCCATTGTTAAAAGATATAATTTCTGTTCTGCCCGTAAAACGTTTCGCCAGTTTCATCGCTCCTTCAATAGCTTCACTGCCGGAATTAACAAAATAAACTGAACTTAAATTCTCAGGAAGGTGTTCTGCTAAAAGCTTTGCGAGTTGTACTTGAGGGCTTTGAATATATTCGCCATACACCATGAGGTGCATATATTTATCAAGTTGATTATGAATTGCTGCTGTTACTTTCGGATGACGATGCCCTACATTGCTCACTGAAATACCGGAAATTAAATCCATGTAACGTTTGCCGGAAACACCAAATAAATAGACGCCTTCAGCCTTTTCAATTTCTAAAGCTAAAGGGGTATCGCTTGTTTGTGCAAGGTGATTAAAGAAGAGCTGGCGGTTTGTTAACATAACAATGCGGCAATTTTACAATTTAGCAGTAGGCAATTTCTGTACTGATTTATTTCGTTACAAAGCATTAGTTTAAGAATTTGACAATTAGACCAGGCAATTTTAAATTAATTTCACAATGGTTTATAAGACAAAAGAATGATTGCCTACTGCAAAATTGTGAAATTGAATATTTGCCTACTGCACAATTGCAAAATTACCTTTTAAATTGCCACTGATTTTTACTTACCATATCCTCACTCTGCTGTTAACATCGCGATACATGGCATCTTCCTTTTTAATATTAAATGCTTTATAAAAATCATCGATATCAGAAAGAGGACCGTTAATTCTGAATTCGGCAGGTGAATGCACATCAGTCATTATTTGTTTCGCCAGGGAAGCATCTGTGCGGTTTACCATCCATGCATACCCATAGGATAAGAAATAGCGTTGATCTACACTAAATCCATCTGTAAGTTCAGTTGATTTTCCCTGACTGGTTTTTTTGAATGCTTCGTATCCCATAATAACTCCACCAAGATCTGCAATGTTTTCACCTTGTGAATTTTCTCCTCTGACATGCATGCTGTCCAGCACAACGTAATTATTATATTGCTCCACAATCAATTTTGTTTTTTCAACAAATTTTTTGCGATCCTCTTTCGTCCACCAATCTTTTAAATTCCCATTCTCATCATACAAACTTCCCTGATCATCAAAACCATGGGTGATTTCATGACCAAAAGTTGATCCACCTACAATGCCATATAGTACGGCATCATCAGGCATTCGCCCTTCAAACCCGGGGACTATTATATTGCAGGCCGGAACAACAATTTCATTATTTGTGGGACTATAATACGCATTGTAAGTTTGAGGTGACATTTCCCATTCGGTGCGGTCAACGGGCTTCCCAAATTTATTGATCATATAATTGTATTTCCATTTACTTACGTTGATATTGTTTTGTAAGTAACTGCCACGGCTAATTTCCAGACTTGACATATCTTTCCATTTATCAGGGTAACCAACTTTCATAATGATTTTGTTCAATTTACTTAAGGCTTTTTGTTTAGTATTATCAGTCATCCAATCCAATGCTTTGATATGCTCGGCATACACATCACGGATATTGTTTCCTATTTCCATTAATTTTTCTTTTGTACCTTTTGGCAAATATTCCTCAACGTAAACCTGTCCGATTAACTCACCAAGCGAAGCATCAGTGCTTTCGATAATTCTTTTCAAGCGCGGTTTCTGTTCTTTAACGCCATCAAGTGTTGTAGAATAAAATTTAAAATGTTCCTCTTCAATTTTTTTGTTTAAACAGTCAGCATAAGTATTTAATAAAGTCCATTTCAAATATATTTTCCAATCAGGAATGGTTACTTTTTTCAAATTATTTTCCAATGCAGTAAAAAATTCAGGCTGCCCCACTATAACTGTATCCACATTTTTTAAACCCAAATCACTCATTATTTGGTTCCATTTGATAGAAGGAGTCAATTTGTTGAATGCTGTAATTGACATTTTATTATAGTTTTTGTATGGGTCACGCAAGTCTTCCATTTTTCTGCAGGCTTTGGCAATAGCTGTTTCCAATTGTATTATCTGCTCACTATTTTCAAAAGATTTTTTTTCATCTTCACCAATCAATTGAAACATTGATTTAATATGTTTCGCATATTCAGAACGGATATTACAGGTACGTGAATCGGTATTAAAATAATAATCACGTTCGGGCAAACCTAAACGAGCCTGCGAAAGGCATACAGCATTTTTGGAACTGTTTTTTTCGTCAGGATATATGCTAAAATCAAACATTGGCGAAACTTCAAGCGAATGCAGCAATGCAACTTCAGCAAGTAATTCAGGAATATTTTTTATTGCGTCTATTTTTATGAATTCATCATTTAATTTGGAATAGCCATCTTTTTCAATGCTAACTGTATCCATTCCACTAAAATAGAAATCACCGATTTTTTGTTTGTTGCTCCCTTTTTCAGCCGCAGTAGCGATCACAGCTGATTCACAAATTTTGCGCACCGACTCATTGATGGTATCCTGAATTGTCCTGAAAATGCCATTGCTCTTTTCGGAAGAGGGAATAGGATGTTGTTTAAACCAGTTATTGTTAGCGAATAAAAAAAAGTTTTTACCGGGCGCGATTGAAGAATCAATGTGTTCAATAAGTGGGTCAGAAAAACTAATAACTTTTTCAGATTGTTTTGTTGGAGCATTACACGCAAAGAGCAGAATTGCAGGTGTTGTTAACAGAATTAATTTTTTTTTCATTTGGAAATGATTACACAGTTTTTTTAACAAGCTGCTTAGATTACTATTTTTTATTTTATTATTTGCATTATTGTTACAATATCAATTTTTTTACGTCGCGCCCCCTCTCCTTTGGCGAGGGGATTAAGGGGAGAGGTCTTACTTCGTCAATTGTTTAAAAACATCTTCCAGGCGCTGCTCCTCTTTGTGTAAGGTAAGTACAGCCATCCCATTTTTTACGGCATATTGAAAAATATTGGGACGAATATCTTTTTCCGTTCTTGTCTCAATTTGCCAACTATTACCTTTTATTCTTTTTACATCAAATACGCCTTCAATAGTTTTTAATGAAACAATTGATGTCTCTTTATCAAATTCAACGGTGATAAATTGTAAGCTGTTTGCTTGTGAATTCTGCAATACCGAAGTAATATCATTCGCAACAATTTGTCCGTTGTTTACAATAATTACGCGATTGCAAACTGCTTCTACTTCCTGCATAATATGAGTGGAAAGGAGAATTGTTTTTTGTTTTCCTATTTCAATAATAAGAGTACGGATTTCAGCCAATTGATTTGGATCTAAACCTGTAGTAGGTTCATCTAATATTAAAACTTTTGGATCATGAATTAAAGCTTGTGCAAGACCAACACGCTGACGATAACCTTTTGAAAGTGCACCAATTTTCTTTTTTTGCTCTAGCTGTAAGCCTGTCATTTCAATCATTTCCGAAATGCGCTGTTTTACATTTTTTAGTTGATGTAATCCTGCAATAAATTCTAAATACTCTTTCACATACATATCCAAATAAAGTGGATTGTGCTCCGGCAGATAGCCAACATTTTTGCGGACTTCCAAACTGTCCTCTGCAACATCAAAACCACAAACCGAAGCTTTACCAGATGTCTGCGGGATAAAACAGGTTAAAATTTTCATCATTGTTGATTTTCCAGCCCCATTAGGGCCAAGGAAACCAACTACTTCACTGGTATTCACTTCAAAGGATACATTATCCAATGCGCGTTGATTACCATATGTTTTTGTTATGTTGCTTACTACTATTGACATGCTTAGTACCTCACCCCTTAATCCCCTCTCTCCTTCGACAAAAGCTCAGGATAAACTCCAGAGAGGGGGAAATAGGTGATATTGTTAAATTATTTTTTAATTGCCTACTGTTCAATTGCAAAATTGTTTTTTTGTTTCTGCAAAGCTAATTCTTTTTAATAAATTTGAAGTTCTAAAAATCGTTAAAAAAATGAATGGCATAGTGATGAAATCTACCGGAAGCTGGTATTCTGTTTTAACGGAGAAAGGGACTTTAGTAGAATGTGGGATTAAAGGGAGGTTTCGTATCAAAGGAATTAAAACCACCAACCCTATCGCTGTAGGTGATAAGGTTGAGTTTGACATGGAAAATGATGGGAGAGGTGTTATTCACAAAATAGAAAACCGCAAGAATTACATCATCCGAAAATCCATTAACTTATCCAAACAATCGCACATAATTGCAGCAAATATTGATCAGGCATTATTAATTGTAACACTTGCTTTCCCGCGTACATCAGCCGGATTTATGGATCGTTTTTTATTAACTGCGGAAGCCTATCATATTCCTACCATAATCCTTTTCAATAAAATTGATTTATTTGAAAATGATATTCAATCAATGAAAGAATTGGATGAATTTATTGATATTTATGAGGAAATCGGGTACAAATGCTATAAAGTTTCTGCAAAGGAAAAAATTGCTGTTTCTGCTTTAGAAGGATTGCTGCAACAATTAACGAAAGATAAAACATCATTAATTGCAGGGCATTCCGGTGTTGGTAAATCAACATTAGTAAATGCAATGAACTTAAATTTGAACTTAAAGGTGGGTGAAATTTCAGATGCACACTTTAAAGGAAAACATACCACAACTTTTGCAGAAATGCACCCTTTGACGTATGGTGGATTTATTATTGATACGCCGGGTATTAAGGAATTAGGCTTGGTGGATATGGAAAGGGAAGAAATTTCAGACTATTTTCCGGAAATGCGTGCATTAAAAAATCAGTGTAAATTCAATAATTGTTTGCATTTGAATGAACCTGGTTGCGCGGTTATTGAGGCAGTGGGAAAAGGTAAAATAGCTCCATCACGATATAAAAGTTATGTTGGAATTATGAATGGAGAGGAGTTGGATACCCCACGAAATATATGAAAGCAGTTATTCAACGTGTTACAAAAGGATCTGTTACCATCAATGAAAAAGTGAAAAGTTCAATCGGATTGGGCTTGCTGGTTTTATTGGGCATTGAAGATAATGATACACAGGAAGATATTACCTGGTTAAGTTTAAAAATTACTAATCTCCGTATTTTTAATGATGAAAATGCAGTCATGAATTTATCTTTAAAAGATATAAAGGGAGAACTACTTCTTATTTCTCAATTTACGCTGTATGCCTCAACAAAAAAGGGAAACTGACCATCTTATATTAAAGCAGCAAAACCAGAAATAGCTATTCCGCTTTATGAAAAAATGATTGAACAGTTGCAAAAGGAT
Organism: Bacteroidia bacterium; assembly: GCA_036170695.1. Taxonomy (GTDB): domain Bacteria; phylum Bacteroidota; class Bacteroidia; order 2-12-FULL-35-15; family 2-12-FULL-35-15; genus 2-12-FULL-35-15. The sequence goes on along the minus strand of JAVHPR010000428.1, from coordinate 377 downwards.
TTAGAGAAACCTATACAAACAGGCGAATTCGGAGCCGATATGAAAGTGGATTTATTGAATGAGGGCCCTGTAACTATTATTATTGATTCAAAAAGCAGGGAATAAGAGTACTCGACCAGATAAAATATATAGGTTATTTCTTTACAAGGGATTAATGGGTGTACGACAAATTTTCCTAATTCCATAATTTAAGAAGCAATCGCACATATTTCGACAGGCTCAATATGACTCGCGCGCCGTCAGTCAGAGCTTGTCGAAGACCTTGGGGAGGCATTTATGTTTGAAAGTTCCATTACGTAATGACATTGCTTTTTGGTTTAGAATAAAAATATAGGTATATACGTTTAGAGCGCACATAGAAAAAATAAAATTATCTT
>JAVHPR010000427.1:0-7886 GCA_036170695.1 Bacteroidia bacterium | reverse complement strand
TACAAAACAATAAAAGACAGCATGTCTAAAGCAGATAAGCAATTAAATATATTTAAATGGAAATAAATAATTTAAAAGAACATTGGGAAAAAATTTATTCGAGTAAGAAACAAGAGGAGTTTAGCTGGTATCAATCTTCCCCTACACAGAGTATTAATTTTTTTGAAACTTTCAACCTTTCAAAAGATGCAAGGATAATTGATATTGGTGCCGGAGATTCATTCTTTGTTGATTATTTAATTGAGAATGGTTATATAAATATTTATGTACTTGACATTTCATCAAATGCCATAGAGCGGACTAAAGTTCGATTGGGAATTCGCGCAAAATATGTAAACTGGGTAGTTGCCGATATTGTTGATTTTAAATCGGATCTGAAATTTGATTTCTGGCACGATAGAGCCGCATTCCATTTCTTAACATCTCAAAAGCAAATTGAAAAATATTTGAACAATGCGAATACATTTATTGAGGACAATCACTTCATGACTGTCGGGACATTCTCAGATAAAGGCCCACCAAAATGCAGCGGGTTGGAAATAAAACAATATTCAAAAGACGAGTTAGAACTGACGTTTGCTGCAAATTTCAAAAAAATAAAATGTGTTGATGAGACACATACTACTCCGTTTAACGCCATACAGAATTTCACTTTTTGTAGTTTTCAAAAATCAAACAATACGCATGTCTGCAAATAATTGTTCTCCTTTACATCAACGCAAGCAATTAAGTTTTTTAGACAGGTACTTAACGCTCTGGATATTTTCAGCAATGATTATTGGTGTAGCAATAGGATATTTCTTTCCCTCCTCCTCAACATTAATTAATTCCATTTCAAGCGGCACAACCAATATTCCTCTTGCTATTGGGTTAATATTAATGATGTATCCGCCCTTAGCAAAGGTTCGTTACGAAAAAATGGGGGAAGTATTTCGTGATACAAAAGTTTTAGGCGTTTCCTTATTTCTTAATTGGATTATTGGTCCCATTCTGATGTTTATTTTGGCTATTATTTTTTTGCAAGGCCATCCCGAATATATGGTAGGCTTGATTTTAATCGGTCTCGCAAGGTGCATTGCGATGGTGATCGTGTGGAATGAATTGGCTGAAGGAAACAGAGAATACGCAGCAGGATTAGTCGCACTAAACAGTGTATTTCAGGTATTGTTTTACAGTATTTATGCCTATGTGTTTATTACCATTCTGTCTCCTTTATTCGGTATTAAAGGATTAGAGGTTAATATCACAATAGCTGAAATAGCCAAAAGTGTCGGGATATATTTGGGAATTCCTTTTGCAGCAGGACTTATCAGTCGTTATGCTCTAATCAGCATTAAAGGAGTTGACTGGTTTCAGAATAAATTTATTCCGCTTATTTCTCCAATTACATTAATTGCTTTACTTTTTACAATAGTTGTAATGTTCAGTTTAAAAGGCGAATTAATTGTTCAAATTCCATTTGATGTCATCCGAATCGCCATTCCTTTAATTATTTATTTTGCCATAATGTTTTTACTTAGTTTCTTTTTGAGTAAACGAATGGGGGCAGATTATTCTAAAAGTGCATCAATATCATTTACAGCAGCCGGCAATAATTTTGAATTAGCTATTGCAGTTACAATTGGTGTTTTCGGAATTAATTCCGGACAGGCATTTGTTGGTGTTATTGGTCCTTTAGTTGAGGTTCCTGCATTGATAGCTTTGGTGAATGTTGCATTTTGGATACGGAAAAAGTATTATTTGAAAAAATAATTTTATAGTTCCGGTCATTATTATTTCTCGCTGAGGGACACGGATAAACACGCAAAGTTTCGCAAATAAAAAACAAATCTGCATGACCAAAAAGATTATTTTTCTCGTTATGTCTCTGCGAAAACATACGTAAACCGCGTGAACATTGGGTATCAACAACAGCATAAAAACAGGAGATAAGATGAAAAAAATATTATTTGTTTGTGTAGAAAATTCCAATAGAAGTCAAATGGCGGAGGCATTTGCTAAAATGCATGGAAAAGGGAAACTAGATGCCTATAGCTCAGGCTCCCGCCCATCGGGAGTTATCAATCCTAAGGCAATTGAAGCAATGAAAGAATTAGGATATGATTTAACTTCTCATCAATCAAAATCTTTGGATGAAATTCCTCAAATAAAATATGATTATGCAATAACGATGGGATGCGGTGATGAGTGCCCCATAATGATGGCGGAACATCGTGAAGACTGGAAACTTGACGACCCAAAGCATTTACCACCAAATGAATTTAATAAAGTAAGAGATGAAATTGAAAGAAGGGTAAAAGAATTGATCAAAAAAATTCCTTAGTCTTAGTTTTTATCCTCATATATGGGCTATTTTTTTCAATCCTGTCAGGTTTAATAGATATGCTAGGATTAATTTTTTAGGGGCATTCTATTTGTTTTTCAAAACCCTTTTTTATTTACAAAATTACATTTACTTTTGCGCAACAATTTTTTTTTGAACAAAAAATGGACGAAGGCCCTACGTATAGAATCTCAACAAACCCACAATAAAGAGGGCAGCATACTGATTTCTTTTTCAGATATCGCTTCCTTCTAAAATATAAACAGAAAGGAGGCAAGTATGACTTCACAAATTACATTTTATTTGAGCCAGTTGATTGGCACAAAATGTGTTGATGCCGATGGAGCTATTCTTGGGGTATTAAAAGATTTAATTATTGAAAATCATGTCACTTCATTGTCTGAGTCTGGACCGGTGAGACCAAAAGTTATTGCCTCCCAATTAAAAAATAAACGGCAGACTTGTTATCTCGATGCCCAATTTCTGGAAATTCAAAAAAATGAAGGAATATTTAAAATAGTATTTCGAAAAATTGAGCATACCCCACCAGAAATTGTACATCATTCCCTTTTTTTAGTTGACAATGTATTAGACAAACAAATAGTTGACATAAATGGCAGAAAACTGGTTCGTGTAAACGATATTCGCTTGGTTTCAATTGCATCTGGCGTATTTGCAGTTGCTGTAGATGTTGGGATTGAGGGCTTATTAAGGCGAATTGGGATTGTAAAACCAATTATTGCTTTATTTAAATCATTTAAGGCTTCTGTTCCTTCCAAGTTTTTTTTATGGGATGATATAGCTACTGTTGACTTTGGGCATTCAGGAATAAAACTATCCAAAACATTTTCCAAGCTGGAAACACTCCATCCGTCTGATGTTGCAGATATCATTGAAGAGTTCGGAAAACATACCGGTTCCAGCGTTTTTGCTGCCCTTAATGATGAACATGCCGCGGATGTTCTTGAGGAATTAGCACCCCATGCTCAGGTTCATATAATCGAAAGCTTATCAGTTGAAAAAGCAGCGGATGTATTGGAAAAGATGCCAGCGGACGAAGTTGCAGATTTATTGGAAGAACTGGAAGAAGAAAAAGCTGAACAAATTTTATTGGAAATGGATAGCGAATCTTCGGCAGAAGTTCGTGAACTACTCGAATATCCAAGACATAAAGTGGGAAGTATAATGAGTACCGATTGTCTGACTTTCTATGAAAACGATAAAGTAAGTGAAGTGCTTACTTTTTTAAGAGAAAAAAAACCGGAAGCAAATACCATTTATGCACTTTTTATAATTGATGATGTTGAGAAATTTGTTTCTACTGTTTCTTTACGTGATATTGTAGTTGCATCACCTGAATCAACAATGCGTGATATAATGAAAAAGAATCCTTATTCAGTTTATGATCATGACGATATTGATATGTTAGGTGATATTGTTTCACGGTATAATTTACTTGCTGTACCGGTTATTAATAAGCAAAAGCAATTAGAAGGTATGGTAGTAATTGATGATATTGTAGAGGATTTATTAAACAAAGGAAAAACAAAATAAGGGAAAGGAGATAGTATCATGGCTTTATTAAAATTTAAAAGAAGAAAGTTATGGGCTCAGCTTGCTATTTTTGGAGCAGTACTTGGCCCCGGCATCATTACCGGAAGTGTTGATAATGATGCAGGTGGAATAACTACTTATTCTGTAGCGGGCGCATTATACGGATATCAGCTTATCTGGACCTTAATTCCTTCTTTCATTGTTTTGATTATTATTCAGGAAATGAATGCCCGAATGGGCATAGTCACCGGTAAAGGGCTTGCTGATTTAATACGTGAAAATGCCGGAGTAAAAGTTACCTTTTTTATTTTTGTAGGTTTGCTAATTGCTGATATTGGCAATACAACTACTGAATTTGCGGGTGTTGCAGGAAGTATGGAGGTGTTTGGTATAAGCAAATATATTTCCGTTCCTATTGTCGCTTTTGCAATTTGGGTTTTAGTCGTAAAAGGTACTTATCGAAGCGCGGAAAAAATATTTCTGGTTTTCAGTGTTTGTTTGCTTACATACATTGTTTCTGCAATCATGGGCAAACCACACTGGACGGAAATAGGTCAATCAATCGCTCATCCTAAATTAGATATGAACTCACAAAGCATAGCGCTGGTGATAGGTTTGGTAGGCACTACAATTGCTCCATGGATGCAATTTTATATGCAATCGTCGGTAATTGAAAAAGGGTTAAAAATGAGAAATTACAAATATGTACTGGTTGATATCATTATTGGTTGCATAGCTACAGTTGTTGTTGCTTTTTTTATTATTGTTGCCTGTGCATCAACTTTGCATGAAAGTGGAATTGTAATTAATGAAGCAAAAGATGCTGCCATGGCATTAAAGCCACTGGCAGGAGCTTTAGCGGGTCACGTTTTTGCTTTCGGATTATTTATCGCCTCTATTTTTTCGGCAACTATTTTACCTTTAGCTACTGCTTTTTATGTTTGTGAAGCATTTGGTTTTGAAGCAGGAATTGACAAAAAATGGAAAGAAGCTCCCGAATTTTACGTTTTGTATACCGGGATTATTGTTATTTCTGCATTGATTATACTCATTCCAAATGCGCCGCTGATTTCCATCAGTTTGGGCTCACAGGTGCTAAATGGTATGTTGCTCCCCGTAGTTTTGGTTTGTATGATTCTCCTGGTAAACGATAAACGAATTATGGGGAAACACGTAAACAAAAAGGTTAATAATATTATTGGTTGGACTGCAGTTGCAGTATTAGTAGCTCTTTCTGTAGTATTGATTTTTATGTCACTGTTTAGTTGATAATTTTCATTCAACTATATTCCCATCCCTCATCACAAACTTTCTATCCGCCATGTTGGCAAGCTCTTCATTATGAGTAACTATCACAAACGTTTGGTTAAATTTTTCACGTAGGGTAAAAAATAGGTGATGTAATTCTTTCGCAGTTGCTGAGTCTAAATTCCCTGAAGGTTCATCTGCCAATATAACAGCAGGGTTATTTATTAAAGCTCTCGCAACAGCAACCCTTTGTTGTTCACCACCTGAAAGTTCGTTGGGTTTATGATCCATTCGTTCTTTTAATCCTAAAAAGGAAAGCAATTCTTTTGCTTTTTCTTCTGCTAAAGTTTGTGAAGTACCAGCAATAAACGCAGGTATACATACATTTTCAAGTGCGGTAAATTCCGGCAATAAATGATGAAATTGAAAAACAAAACCAATGTTCTTATTTCTAAACTCGGCTAATCTTTTGTCGCTCAGCGTTGAAATATTAACGTTATTTATTTCTAACTCCCCACTGTTCGCTCTGTCCAGGGTTCCTAAAATATGGAGCAATGTAGTTTTACCGGCACCGGATGCGCCAACAATTGAAATTATTTCACCTTTTTCAATAGTAAGAGTGCCCCCCTTTAAAACGTTTAAGGTTTCGTAAGACTTATGAATATTTTTTGCTGTAATCATCAATTTAAAATGTTGAGATACGATTTTTAAAGGGTAAAGATAATTGATTGAAATATATTAAATGGAATATTTTTATATTGACATTCATTGTACAACAAAATGTATTTATTGCTAATTTCGAAAGCAATATATTAAAAATAATACAATGAAAACGTTTCTTTCGATTTTGCGGGGTATTAATGTAAGTGGACAAAAAAAAGTTCAAATGACAGAACTTAAAATTTTGTACGAGGAATTGAATTTTAAAAATGTATTAACTTATATTCAAAGTGGTAACGTTATTTTCAAGAATGAAAACGACAGGGATCTTTCTAATCGGATTGAAAAGAAAATTTTAGAGAAATATAATTTCGAAGTACCTGTATTAATACGGACATCAGATGAAATGCAAAACATAATAAATAATAATCGATTTCTAAAAATTGAGAATATTGATTTAAATAAACTTTATGTTACTTTCCTGGCAGAAAATCCTACCAAAGAGGACATAGACAATATCGAAAAACATGATTATAAGCCGGATGAATTTTATATTTCAGGCAAAGAAATTTACCTCTATTGCCCTCATGGATATGGTAGAACAAAATTGACAAATGTTTTTTTTGAAAACAAATTAAAAGTTGTTGCAAGCACCCGAAATTGGCGAACAACTAACGAATTAGCCAATCTAACAAAATCACATTAGAACGATTCTATTCAAGGCGTACAACACTTTTCGCACATTAAAATAATTTAATTTTTTTTTCATTCCGTATAAATACAAGAAAGAAAATGTGCTAATAGGGGGTAAACTCTTTATGAGTCAAGATTCTTTACAATTACGATATATATATATATATTTGTTTTATAATAAATTACATATCATTTTCAAATGGTTGAAATTTTAAAATTCAAGTATTTATTTTGCATCATCTGTTCGCTATTTCTTTTCAGCAGCGTGTCAGCTCAATTGCTTGTTAATGCCGGTACGAGTCAAACAATTTGCCCTGGTGATATTGTTATTCTGGGTGGCTCCCCCACTGCTATGGGCGGGTACCCCCCCTATCATTACTTTTGGGCCGCTTCTTCTGGTGTATTTGTAGATTCGATTTCAAACCCTTCAGTTTCTCCAACAGATCTAACCACCTACACTCTACTGGTCACTGATGATTCAGGTACAGTTCAACTGCCAACCGATCCTGTAACTATTACCTTGTCATATATCGTTTACATAAATGCCGGTCAACCATTAGAATTTTGTTTGGAAGGTTTTGGTGGTATCGGAGGACTTAACAATGATAACGCACATGGAGTTAGCTATTTATGGTCTCCACCAGGAGGACTAAATGACTCATCATTGCCTCAACCAACAGCAAAACCGACAATAACAACCGAATATATTTTAACTGCAACAATTGCTGGTTGTCCCCCCAAAATTGATTCTGTAAAAGTGACTGTAATTCAACCTCCACCAATTTTTGCAGGTAATGATGTTACAATAAAAGAAGGTGAAACAACTACCTTGCATGCTACCGGTGGATATTTTTATGAATGGTCGCCAGGGTACCTGTTAATGTATAATAACACTCCAAATCCTGATGCAGAGCCAATAATAACTACAACTTATTATCTTTATGGAACGGAGGAAACAAAAAGATGTCATGCTTACGACACGGTTACGGTGTTTGTAGAACCATGCACTGATGTTGTATTTTACAATACATTTACTCCTAATAAAGATGGTAATAATGATACGTGGTATATTGGTAATATTAATAAATATCCATATAACAGATTGGAAATATATAACCGTAATGGAAAATTGGTTTACAAAGCAAATGGTTATTCGAATACCTGGGATGGAAAGTCGTATTTAGGAGATGACTTGCCGGCAGCAACTTATTTTTATATGATGGATCTGGGTGATGGTGCAGGAAAATTTCATAATACTGTTACAATTGTTAAATGAAAAGCCCCCCGTTCCTCCTGAGGGGAGGGTGAATCAACGCACCAGCTAACAAAGAAACAAGCAACATTTTTAAATTGAAAAAATTGCTTATCTGCTTTAGACATGTAAAAAAATAGTATCTTAGCTCCTTAT
>JAVHPR010000426.1:0-7887 GCA_036170695.1 Bacteroidia bacterium | reverse complement strand
TAAACGCCTAAAATCAATGAATTAAAAATGCGCTCTAAGCGTATATACCTATATGTTTTTATTCCTTCAAGTCCAGTTTTACCTATTGCAAATGTGCTCTATCTTTTAACTACCGTTATATCATTATTTATTTCCAGTGTGAAAAGGATGACATTATTTGGTTTGGGGGTATTTATGTCGCTTGTAATTACACAAATATTCTTCACACAATTTAGAATATCTGTTTGGTGCTTTTTTGCAGCAATAATAAGCAGTGTAATATTGTTAATTATTTCAACCTTAAATGCTAATCCAGGAATAAAAAGCACTCCCTCCTAACTACTGATCAAATTTAAATATAATGCCTAATCAATTTTCCGTTTTTAATTAAAAATATACTTGCCTGCTTTGTCAACGTTCACTTTGGGCAGTTGTTTGTTTTTTTCAAAATAATCGTAACCTGTTTTGATATTCTTCCAAAAATTTATCAGTGTTGAATTTTTAGAATATTTCTCCGATAATATTTTCATTCCATCCGCATCCAATTTAGTAGGGAAAATATTTACCGGTATATTTTGTTGCCCATCATTATTGGCTTCCACTGCCAGAATATAAACTTCTTTAATATAATTATCAGTAAGAGGCATACAGCCAATTGTAACACAATCACCATGGATCATAATATCTCCGCCTAAATTTCCAGATCCAACAATTTTATCACTAGTGTTTGGATAATTTAGTCCTAACGACAAATAGTAACTACTGTATGGGTTGAACACTGCAATATGATAAAATCCTTCAGGAACTTGCCCATCACCTTGTTTTCGCTTGGGGCCCAAAACACCTGAACTAGCACAAATAGCATAAGACTTAAATAGTTTATATTCTTTATTTTCTTTTGATTTAAGCCACACTTCAACAATTTTGTCATTTTTAAAAATCTGCAAATACATTTCGAAATTGGTGTTATTGATTCCTTGCTTTTTCATTTCTGCTTTTAATCCTTCCCACTTTTCCTGATAGGCCGTTTTTACACGAGCACATTTCTGTTGAGTTACTTTGAAAGTTTGTGCGGATGAATGAAAACAAAGGAGTGCACTAAATACAAATAACAAATTTTTTGGCAGATTTTTAATTTTTGATTTGTTCATTTTTCAATAATTTACTTCCTATTTATATTTTCTATTCGGTTAAAATACAAATTAATTTTATTGAAATAAAAACTACTATTGGATAAAAAACATCTTCTATTTATTTTCAGTTTTGTACGTAGTCCCAAAAATTATTCCTTAACTTCGTACTTCACAAAATGGCTGAAAACATTACAAATATAACACTTCAAGTAGAAGGGATGGATTGCACCACCTGCGCTTTAGGCATCACCAAAAATCTCCAAAAAAGAGGATTGGAAAATGTTTATGTCGATTTTGCAACGGGCGAAGCAAGCTTTTTACTAAAGGACAAAAGCAAACTTCAATCAATTATCCAAAGTGTTAACGATTTGGGTTATAAAGTTGTTGACAGTAAATACAAAGAAGAAAATGAAGGTAAATTATCAACGATAGAAAAACGTTTTTATTTCACAGTCCCATTTACCTTCATTTTGTTTTTCGGGCACATGTTGCTTCCCCACGACTTTGTATTAAATCAACCTATTGCACAACTTCTCATTTGCTTACCTGTTTTTGTAATCGGTATTATTCAATTTGGGAAAAGTGCCTGGGGCTCTTTAAAATCGGGTGTACCCAATATGGATGTATTAATTTTTATTGGCTCCACATCTGCATTTTTATACAGTACCATTGGTATGTGGATGCACTATGGTACTCCGGAAGCACACAATTATTTATTTTTTGAAACAGCGGCAACCATTATTTCACTTGTATTGCTTGGCAATGTATTTGAACACCGGTCGGTCAAACAAACAACGACAGCACTTCGGGAACTCAGCGCTATACAGGTTACAAAAGCGAAAATGATAAGTTTACAGATGGGTAAAGAAGTCATTACAGAAGTTGATTATAAAAATATTCATGTTGGTGCACTTTTACAGGTAAATACAGGAGATAAGATTCCGGTTGACGGAGAAATCATTTCCGGAATTGCAAGCATCGATGAATCAATGATAACAGGTGAAAGCCTTCCCGTTGAAAAAACACTTACACATAAAGTAATTGGCGGAACCATTGTTGTGAGTGGAAGCCTGCGTATGCGCGCTGAACGTGTTGGTGATGAAACACTTCTTGCAAAAATTATCGAACTCGTAAAAAAAGCCCAACAAAATAAACCAAATATCCAAAAGCTGGGTGATAAAATAAGCGCCATTTTTGTTCCGGTAGTGCTTGGAATTTCCATTCTTACATTTTGTGTCAATTATTTTTTTGTTGATTTTGCTGTCGGATTAAACCCGCTTCAGGAAGCCATCATGCGAAGCATTGCTGTATTAGTTATTTCTTGTCCTTGCGCAATGGGACTTGCAACACCAACAGCAGTGATGGTAGGAATTGGCAGAGCCGCAAAAAAAGGAATTTTAATTAAAGGAGGCAGTACATTAGAAGAATTTGCCAAAATCAAAAATATTGTTTTTGATAAAACCGGAACTCTTACTACAGGCGATTTCAAAATTAAAAACATCAATTCAATTGAAGGTGCCAGTATATCGGAAGTAAAGGAAATTTTGTTTGCTCTTGAACAACATTCATCTCACCCAATTGCAAAATCACTTGTAACAGAACTTAAAGGAACAATAGCGAATAAAATATTCAGCAATATAAAAGAAGAAAAAGGCATGGGTATTTCCGCTGTTGACGAACAAAATAATACATACAAGGTAGGTTCATATAAAATTGCTGCCGCTCTCACTTCAGATGATACACATAACATATTTGTTTTGAAAAACAATATTTTGATTGCAACTGTCGATATTGAAGATGCAATAAAAACAAATGTCATAGAAACTATCAATAACCTTCAAAAACAAGGTATTAATACAATTATGCTGAGTGGTGATAATCGTAAAAAATGTGAGGATTTGGCGCAAAAAATTAATATCAGTAAGGTATATAGCGAACAATTACCCGCACAGAAATTAGAACTGATTGAACAACTTACAAAGGAAGATCCCACCGCAATGGTTGGCGATGGGATAAATGATGCACCGGCATTAGCCAAAGCAACTGTTGGCATCTCATTAAGCAATGCAACACAAGTGGCAATACAGTCGGCACAAATTATATTATTGAAAAACAACGATCTTTCAATGCTGAGTCAGGCTCACCTTATCAGCAAACATACACTCATTACTATTAAACAAAATTTATTCTGGGCATTTTTTTATAACATTATTGCAATACCCGTTGCCGCCTTTGGATTTCTTAGTCCAACGATTGGAGCTTTAACAATGGCCTTTTCAGATATTATTGTAATCGGAAATTCAATCCGGTTAAAAACTAAAAAGCTGAGTTAATACAATGCAAAATAATACTTCGACTTTATTGAAAGAATCCGAAAGCCCCATACGCTACACAATTTTATTTTTAACAAAATGGTACCCCAATAAATTTGATCCGCAATTGGGCGTATTTGTTAAAAAACACGCTAAAGCAGTTTCTGAATTTTGCAATGTAGGACTTGTAAATGCATGCGCAGATAATACGATTGAAAATACTTATGAAACCAACATTTCAGCTGAACAAGGTTTTATAGAAATTATTGTTTATTACAAAAAAAACAATTCAATATTCAAAGCCATTATTAATCTTTACCGATACTTCAATGCCAATAAAATTGGAATACGTGAAGTTCAAAAAACAATTGGCGTGATAGACCTTATTCATGTTAATGTATTGAATCGTCCGGGATTAATAGCCCTTATCATTAAGAAATTAAAAGGTATTCCTTTTATCATCACCGAACACTGGACCGGTTATGTTTCAGGTAAATATGAAAAAACAGGTTTTCTGAAAAAATGGCTGAACAAATTAATAATTAAAAATGCGGATGTTGTTACCACAGTTTCTGAAAGTTTAAGAAAAAAAATGATTGAACTTGGTCTTCAAAGTAATTACGTGGTTGTTCCAAATGTAATTGAAAGTATTGATTCTACTTCGCTTCCATCAAATCTTACCAAAGAAAAATTCACCGCAAAAACTAAAATTCTTACTGTTGCCGATTTAGTTGATTCACATAAAAATATTAGTGAAACAATAAAAGTAATTGCTAGCATTTCAAAACAAAATCCTGAAATTGAATATCACATCATTGGCGATGGGCCTGATAAATTAATGCTAACCTCTCTCGCAGATTCATTACAAGGTGCTTCTAAACATGTATTTTTCCATGGACGCCAAACCAATGAATACGTTTATGATTTTTTGAAGCAAATTGATTTTGTAGTTATCAATAGCAACTTTGAAACATTTTCGGTGGTTGCTGCCGAAGCATTGGTCAACGGCAAGCCTGTAATTTCAACCATTTGCGGTGGACCCGAAGAATTCATTACCTCCGATTATGGAATATTAATAGAAACCGCAAATCAAAAACAGTTGCAAGAAGCAATTATTAAAATGATTGCTAATCACAAAAATTATAATCCTCAAAAATTAAATCAATACATCACTCAAAAATATAATTATCACAAAATAGGTGAACAATTTTATGATATTTATAAATTACTTATTACAAAATTTACAGTTGGATTATCTGGTAAAAAAATGGATATCAATCCTGAATGGAATGTACTGGACGTTGGCAGCGGACATCGCCCTAACCACAGGGCGAATGTTTTAATTGATAATGAACTCAATGAGACAGAACATCGTTCAGGAAAAAAAGCAAGCATACCTTGCGACAAAAAAATGGTTGTTGGAGATGCGCTTAACATGCCTTTTAAAAACAAGGAATTTGATTTTATAATAGCTTCCCATATTGCTGAACATGTGGAAGATCCAGAGCAATTCTGCAAGGAACTTTCCCGTGTTGGAAAGCGTGGTTACATAGAAACTCCCGGCAAATTAGACGAATTCTTTTTAAACGAACCATTTCATAAATGGATGGTAAGTAAAAAAAATAATTGTTTGGTTTTTGAAGAAAAGAAAAATTTCAAACCATTTTCTGATTTTTTTTATGGCTTGTACTATTTGAACGAAACACGCGCCGGGCATAAACCTCTTCTTTCTTCAAATTCTTTTCTTAAATTGGCATCAAAATTTATTGGTAAAATATGGACTTATCTGCCTAAAGCGTATACAAAGTTTTATTGGGAAAATTCTATTGAGGTAAAAGTAATTCGTAACACATCGAAATGAATAAGGTAAACAAATTAATAAAAGCTCTTACATTAATCATCAGGCAACCCGCTCTATTAAACAAAGTCCTTGACGATACTGATGTAAATCAAAAACAGGTAATTGAAAGTTATAACTTACCAAATGGATTAAAAACCATTGATATTACGCATTTGCTTCCTGATTTCAACGAAACAGTTGAACCCTATTGTTCACTTGACGGTGGCTCTACTCCTTTTGATTTAGCCTTATTAAAGGGCTTGGCAAAAAGCAAAACAGATTGTATGTATTTTGAAATTGGCACCTGGAGAGGCGAAAGTGCTGCCAATGTTGCTGGTGCAGCTAAACATTGTGTAAGCCTTAATTTACCTGATCAAGAAATGCTTGCTATGGGTTTAGATAAAAAATATGTTGAAGCTCACCGCTTTTTTTCAAAAGGTTTGAAAAATGTAACACATATTCAGGCAAATTCTCAAACCTTTGATTATAACAGCTTAAATCAAAAATTTGATTTGATTTTCATTGATGGTGACCACCATTATGAAAGTGTAAAAAACGACACAGCAAATGCATTCAAACTTCTAAAAGATTCAAATTCCATAATCGTTTGGCATGACTATGGAAACAATCCATCTGATATCAGATGGGACGTATTAAGGGGTATTTTGGATGGCACACCGCCTGAAAAACAGTCCAGCCTATTTCGCGTTTCAAACACTTTATGTGCTATATATACCAATCAATCGTTAAAAGCAAATTATCCGGCTTCAAACTCTAACCCCGATAAATATTTTACTATAAATATAAAATATAGTCCGGTAAAGGATTAGCTGAATTTAACTTAAGAGCGGTATTTTATTTAGTTTTTAGAAAGTGTATTTAATTTTTCAATAAAGCCAATTGCTTTTTCTTCCAAATCCTCAGAAATTTTGTTAAAATGTGTTTTCACCGATTTGCCTTTTGTAATATCCTGGGCATTATTCACACGAAACATCAAATCGTCTGCCACATCAACAGCTTCATCAATAATTGCATTAATTTCACTTTCGTTTTTTTTCGGATTATTTAGGATTTCTGAATAACACTCTTCTATCACATCACCAAGTACATTGTTAATGTCTTTTTTTATATCTCTACGATTAGCCATTGCTTTATTATTAAGTTTATTTTTGCAAAGGTAACAGAAATAAATTGTTATTAATAAGTTTTATTCTCTTGCGAATATCCTTCACTGCATCTTTCAATTGGAGAATTTGCTGAATAAAAAATAATTTAGATATGAAAAATAAATGAAATTGAAACAGGTTATTTTAGTTGATGAAAACGATGTGCCAAGAGGCACAATGGAAAAAATTGAGGCTCACAAAAAAGGAGAACTTCATAGAGCCTTTTCCATATTTATTTTTAATTCTGAAAAAGAATTATTGCTACAAAGACGTGCCTTAAACAAGTATCATTCCCCGGGACTATGGACAAATACCTGCTGTAGTCATCCGCAACCAAAAGAAAATCTTATAGCGTCGGCACATGAACGCTTGAATGAAGAGATGGGTTTTGATTGCACTCTCAAGAATGTGTTTCATTTTATTTACAAAACAGAATTTGATAATGAATTAACTGAACATGAGCTGGATCATGTGTTTATAGGCACTTATAACGAAAATCCAAAAATAAATTTAACAGAAGTAATGGATTGCAAATATGTGCCGGTAGATGAAATTAAACGGAACCTGAAATCAAACCCAGAGCAATACACCAGTTGGTTCAAAATTGTTTTTGCTAAAGTTTTAGAACATATTTAAGTATGATGTTCCAGATTGGAAAGTATTTCGCAAATTAATTCATCGCCTCATGCAAATTGCAGAAAGCGTTTTATAAATTGCAATAAGGTATTGAGTTTTTATAGATTCTGTCACCCCGACTGGTCTTTTTCCAGAGGGGTTGTACTAATCGTCGACAAATATTATTAATAGATACAAGCTCCCTCACCCAAAGTTCCGGATGACATTTGAATTATTTATCCTTCCACTTTCAATCATTCTACCTTCATTACAATTCCACCATAAGCACCCAATTCATTTGTATTTAAAGCGTTCAACACTAGCAACGTTTTCCCTTTTGGTAAATCAAGACTGGCATTATGTTTTGAAACATTCAATACCACAAGGTATTTTTCATTTTGAAACATTCGGTAAAATGCAAAAATTCTGGAAGAGCAATATTCCTCCGCAATTTTCAATTCTCCTGAATGTAATGCCGGAATTGATTTTCGAAGTGAAAGCAACTTTTTGTAAAAAGAAAGAAGTGAAGTGCTGTCAGTATTTTCTACCTCCACATTCAGTTTTGAATATTGTTCTGTAACAGGTAGCCAAGGTTTGTTTCCGGAGGTAAAACCAGCATTAATATGATTGTTCCATAGCATAGGTGTTCTGCATCCATCACGGTTGATAGATTCCCCGCTCATGTTTGCCAGAAATTGCGGAAGCCATTTATATCGCTGAGCCATTGGATCTTTCCCTTCTTTTAAAGGTATATTTGATTGGGGGATTCCAAGTTCTTCACCATAATAAGTAACTAAAGTTTCGGTGCAAATTAATAATCCACTATAACGCTGTCCCTATCT
>JAVHPR010000425.1:0-7923 GCA_036170695.1 Bacteroidia bacterium | reverse complement strand
CAATTTTACAATTAATCAGTAAGCAATTTTACAATTTAACAAACCATCCATTGCCTACTGCATAATTGCTCAATTGAAAAATTACCTTTTAGATTGCCTACTGTAAAATTGCAAAATTGGTTATATTGATGATATCACCTTCATTTTTTCGATTATTTTATAAGCAACATCTAAAGCTTTATAACCATCATCTATACTAACTAATGGAGTGGTATTGCTGATTATTGAATCAGCAAACGTTTCAAGTTCCATTTTTATTGCATTGGAAGGAAAAATAGTTGGATTTTCGAAGAATATTTGTTTGGAACCTTTGCCATTTCCAAGTTCAACGGTAACTGCAAAAGGATCTGTTTCGTTTTCCACTGCATCCATTAGCCGGATTACTTCTACCTTTTTATCAAGGAAATCGACAGAAACATAGGCGTTTTTTTGAAAAAAGCGGGATTTTCGCATGTTTTTCATTGAAATTCGGCTTGCGGTAAGGTTAGCAACGCAGCCGTTATCAAATTCGATACGGGCATTGGCAATATCGGGGCTATCACTAACCACAGCAACGCCGCTTGCGCTGATTCGCTTGATATTGGACTTTACTACACTTAAAATAATATCAATATCATGAATCATTAGGTCTAAAACTACCGAAACATCAGTACCACGAGGATTAAATTGGGCTAACCGGTGCGTTTCAATAAACATGGGATCAGAGCAAAAGTCCTTCGCAGCAATAAAAGCAGGGTTAAAACGTTCGACATGACCAACCTGAACCTTCACATTGGCTTCTTTTGATAGCCCAATGAGTATTTTAGCTTCTTCAATAGTATTTGTGATGGGTTTTTCAATAAAAACATGTTTTGATTTTTTTATTGATTTGGATGCACAGCTATAATGAGATATTGTAGGAGTAACAATATCAATTGCATCAACTTCATCTAACAAAGCTGCGATAGAATCGAAAGGTTTAATTCCGAATTCCTTTGCTACTAACTCAGCAGTGGCAGGGTCTTCATCATAAAAACCTGTTAGCTCAAATTTGTCGATTTCTTTTAAAAGCCGGATATGAATTTTACCTAAATGCCCTGCTCCAAGTATTCCAATTTTTATCATAATGTTTGATTTTTTACAAAAATACTTCTTTCCATATTCCATTTCTGAAAAAATTAGCTTACTTATGAGTACATAAATGTTAATTTTGTGGCCATTAAAAGTATTAAGTATAAAGTATCAGGTATCAGGTAATAGAATTTCATTACGATTGCAGTGAATAATGTATTTTTTTTACATTCAGTTATTTATATGTTTTTCTTGATTCAAAATACCTTTGTACCTACACCTCATACTTGATACTTGATACTTGATACTTGGTACTTGATACTTAATAAATGCTAAACGACACCTACCGACATAAGGGATTGCGAAAGCAGCTGGCCTCTTTTTTAAAAGAAAAAGGCATAGAAAATGCTGATGTTTTAAAAGCAATTGAAACGGTACCGCGACATCTGTTTTTGAATAGTTCTTTTATTGAGCGTGCTTACCTGGATATTGCTTTTCCGATTGGAGCCGGGCAAACGATTTCCCGACCGCATACTGTCGCTTTTCAAACAGAGTTACTGGCGCTGAAACGTGGAGAAAAGGTATTGGAAATCGGGACAGGTTCGGGCTATCAAACAAGCATATTGATTGAAATGGGCGCGAAAGTATTCACTATCGAGCGCCAGAAAGAATTGTTTGACAAAACCAAAACATTTTTGCCTTCTATCGGATATAATACTAAATTCTTTTATGGCGATGGATATAAAGGACTGCCTGTATTTGCGCCTTATGATAAAATAATTATTACGGCCGGCGCACCATCCATCCCGGAAGCTTTGTTAGCACAACTTAAGGTAGGTGGCAGGATGGTAATACCTATTGGAGATAAAGTGCAAATTATGACTTTGATTGAAAAAGTCGCAGATAAAAAGTTTGAAAAAACTGAATACGGTGAGTTCAAATTTGTTCCTTTGCTGGAAGATAAAGAATGGGGCGATTAATAAACGTTTAATAAATCAATTCGATTACAAAATATATTATTGATACTTTCGTTGTTAGT
This sequence comes from Bacteroidia bacterium, assembly GCA_036170695.1. Taxonomy (GTDB): domain Bacteria; phylum Bacteroidota; class Bacteroidia; order 2-12-FULL-35-15; family 2-12-FULL-35-15; genus 2-12-FULL-35-15. The sequence goes on along the minus strand of JAVHPR010000425.1, from coordinate 5,834 downwards.
ATCTGAAATTTAAAAAACTAAAACATTTTTTATGAAAAAGAAGTTCTTTGCTGCATTGATAATTTTTAGCGGAAGCTTTGCATTTGCTCAAGATTTGACTTCCACAAAAGGAGAATCGATTTTACCTGAAGTTAACGATTGGGCAATAAGTTTTGATGCGTCACCGGTTTTTTCAGCCATTGGCGGAATGTTTGGAAGCAAATCTTCCAATAATTCAAATTTGAACTGGTTAAGCAAAGACCAAACCTTTGTTGGCAAGAAATTTATTGATAAAAAAAAGGCATATAGATTAATTTTGAAATTTGGTTTTATTTATGAAACAGATAAAAATATAGTGACTAAAGATAATGGAGCGCCGGTTAATTTCCCGACACCTCCGGAGAAAGTGGAGGATAAAAGAAAAAAATCCGCTTCTAACATTATGATTGGATTTGGGAAAGAATTCAGAAAAGGAACGACACGTTTACAAGGTTATTATGGTGCTGATGCATTAATTTGGTTAGGGACTTCAAAAACTACCTATAGCTACGGTAATGAATTCAATAGTACTTATAATCTTTTACCTACATCAACTAACTTTGACTCCGTAACAAGTTCAGGTTATTATTCGTCTCCGGTAGGTATACGTTTACTTGAAAATAAATCCGGACTCGTTTTCGGTATTGGAGTCAGGGGATTTGTTGGGGCTGAATATTTCTTTCTTCCAAAAATTTCCTTAGGTCTGGAATATGGATGGGGGATAGGATTTCAGACAACAGGAGTAGGAGGTACAACTGAACAAAAAATTGATGGCACTCCAACAGTTGTGGGAAGTGTTTATAACTCAACACCGGGTTCTTCTAAATTTGGGTTTGATAATGATATGAATAATGGAAGTATTCTTGGTTTTAGAGGAACAGGAAATGGCAATACTTCTTTAAAGCTTACTTTCGTTTTTTAATTTTATACTTTTCAAAGGTTTTTTTGAAAGGTTGTTAAGGAAAAACTTAACAACCTTTTTTCGTTTTGACAATAGAATAGATTGGATTTATAAATTCAAAAACAATTCATTTACCTCCTGTTCGGTCAAATTCCGCCATTCTCCAACCTTCAGATTTCCTAATTTAATATCCATTATTCGTACCCGTTGTAATTTTATTATCTGATAATTAAATACATTACACATTCTCCGTATTTGCCTGTTTAAGCCTTGTTTCAAAGTAATTCGGAATATACGCTTAGTGTTTGGTTCGGATTTTATTTTGCAAGGTTTAGTAATTGCATCACCGATATTAACTCCTTCAGCAATATCTTTTAAAAATTGATTCCGTAATGGCAAATTGAGCGTTACAACATATTCTTTTTCGTGCTCAAAATCAGGATGAATTATTTTGTTTATTATTTTACCATCATTGGTTAATAAGATTAATCCTTCCGAATCTTTATCTAATCTACCAATGGGAATTATTTTTCCAGGGTAATTAATTGCATCAATAATATTCCCTTCAATTTTCTCGGTGGTACAAATAATGCCTACAGGCTTATTATAGGCGATGTAAATGAAATTTGATTGGCTCTCATCTCCATGTGGAGAGGAGGAGGGGCGGAGGTCTTTTGATAGAGGCATATTCAAAATTTTTACAAAGTTATGTAATAGTAGTGATTTGGATGTATGGCAAACATCCCAAAATATTTTATTTCAAACCAAACGGCAATGTCATTACGCTATGAAACCTTCAAACATAAATTTCTCCCCAAGGTCTTCAACAGGCTCAGACTGACGGCGCGCGAGTCATATTGAGCATGTCGAAATATGTGCGATGACTTCTAAAATTAGGATTTATGGAAATTTGTCGTACTTCCAAGTAATTCTATTTGAAATATTTTTATACATTTGCATCGTTATTGGTCTCTTCCATCATTGGAAGAGTTAAAAGGGAATCAGGTATAAGTCCTGGACATTTCCCGATGCTGTAAGTTCATTTTTTGTTTTTTAACATTCTATTGCCACTGTCTTGAATCAGTTTTTATCTGGATTCTATAAGGATGGGAAGGCGTTAAAAAACTGAACAAGTCAGAAGACCTGCCAATTACTTTACCATTTGTAGCTTTCGGTGAAAAAGCGAAGAATAGATAAATTGTTTACACTTTTTCTATCCCTCCCGCTTTTCAGATTGTTACCTATGATTGTGCTAATGCTTAATCTTTTGTAATGAATTTGTTGAAAAATATTTTATCTGTTGGTTACCTTTTATGGACTTTTGCCGGGTTTGCACAAGTGCGGATGGATTCCGTAAAACAGCTTCCAATCCTGGAAATTTCCACCTCCCGATTAATTACTTTTTCATCAGGTAACAAAACAGAAACTCTGAATAGCACACTCCTTAACAGATATTCTACTAGTAATCTGGCAGATTTGCTTGCTAATGAAAGTCAGATTTTTATTAAATCCTATGGCTTGGGAAGTTTGGCAACAACATCTTTCAGGGGAGCAGGAGCAAGCCATACTGCTGTATTATGGAATGGATTTAATTTGCAAAGTCCCATGAATGGGATGTTGGATTTGGCACTGATACCGGCTAATTTCCTCAATGATGTTAAGTTACAATACGGTGGTGCCGGTGCATTATGGGGCAGCGGTGCTGTTGGAGGAACCATTCACCTGAATAATATTACTCAATTTGACAGAGGAATTTCATTTTCAGCAACCACCTCTTTTGGCAGCTTTTCGGATAGACAACAACAAGCAAGTTTTGAAATAAGCAAAAAAAGATTCGTTTCAACGATACAATTATTCAATCATGATGCAAAGAATGATTTTCCATATATTAATACTGCTCAATATAGCAAACCTGAACAAAACCAGACAAATGCTGAACTAAAACAATATGGTTTATTGCAGGAAAACTATTTCCTGATCAATGCAAATCAAAAATTAAACACGCGTTTTTGGTATCAATACTGCGACAGGAATATACCACCCTCCATGACTCAAAATATAAATGTGGCCAATCAAAAAGATAAAACATACAGAGCTACTACAGAATGGCAGCGAACCTCTGAAAAATTAATTTTAATTGCACGTTTCGCATACTTTGATGAAGGACTTAAATTTAAAGATTCTTTGATTAATGAAAACTCAAGTAGCCGTTCAAAAACAGCTATTGCAGAAGCGGAAAGCCGGTTTAGTATTTCAAAATTCGATCTGATAAATATTGGAATTAACAATACGTATGGTGAAGCAAATGCAGGTGATTACCTTAAAAATCCTTCGGAAAACAGAACGGCATTGTTTGGAAGTTATAAAATTCATACGAAAAAAAATACCTGGAATGCTGTGGTGAGTGCCAGGCAGGAATTTATTAAAAATAAAGAAATGCCATTTACATCAACAGTTGGAATTGAAGGGGAATTTTTAAAAATGTTTTTAGTAAAAGGCAATGTATCAAAACATTACCGTTTGCCAACATTTAATGATTTGAACTGGATTGGTATTGGCGCAAAAGGAAACCCGGATTTAAAACCTGAAAGCGGATGGGCTGAAGAAATTAGTTTAATTAATAAGTATCAATATAAAAAAACAGGGTGGGAGTTAAGTGCAACCGCCTTTAATCGAATCATCAATAACTGGATCATTTGGTTGCCAGACCAAACTAATACATGGTCGCCCGACAATGTATTGCAGGTATGGTCGCGGGGAGTTGAATACAAACTGAATTTGAATTATACCGTAAGCGAATTTAAAATACAATTATCGGGCTTGTACAATTATGTTTTATCGACTAATGAAAAATCTATAACAGTCGGCGATGTTGCAATTGGCAGACAATTAATCTATACTCCGGTGCAAAACGGTCAGGGAAGTCTTTCATTTTCATATAATGGAACTTCAATCAGTTATACACAGATTTATACCGGATATCGCTATACATCATCCGATAACAGGCACTATTTGAAACCTTATACTGTTGCAAATATGAATATTGCCCAAAGTTTAAAATTGAATAAAACACAGATCAGGATATTCGCACAATTAAATAATATCGGACAGGAAACCTATCAAGTGGTTGCATACAGGGCAATGCCTTTATTTAATTGCCAGTTTGGATTATCAGTTTATATAAATCAACATAAAAAAAGCAGTGAACAATAGAATTTCTTACAAGTAAAAAACTATTAAATATCAAAAAAAATGAAAACAAAACAATTATTTAAATTAGGTGCATTAGCATTAACAGTGGCATTTACAAGCTGTAAAAAAGACGATCCGAAAACTCTTGAACTAACGCCTGTTGCGGGTGAGTTTGACAATGGAGTATTTATTACCAATGAAGGTCCTTTTGGAAGCGGAACTGGTACTGTAAGTTTTTACAATCGTAGTAATTCAAATGTGAGCAATGATGTTTTTCAGGCAAAAAATAGTTATCCCTTGGGGAACATAGTCCAATCAATGGAAATTTTCAATGGGAAAGGTTACATTATAGTAAACAATGGAAGTAAAGTAGAGATAGTTGATGGCAATACATTCGCAAGTAATGGTGTAATTAACGGATTATCAAATCCACGTTATTTTCTTGGGATAGATAATAATAAAGGATACATTTCTGAGTGGGGAGCAAGCGGTACCGGGGATGTTAAAGTTGTGGACCTGACTACAAAAACTGTAACCTCAACAATCACAACCGGTAAAGGTGCCGAAGGAATGGTGAAAGTAGGCAATACAGTTTATGTTGCATGCAGCGGCGGATATGATAATGACAGTGTGGTAACAGTAATTGATGCTACTACCAATACCGTAATTACCAATATTAATGTGGGAGCAAATCCAAAATATATAAAAGTAGGTGCCAACGGAAAGATATGGGTATTATGCAGTGGACAATGGGATTCGAATTATACAACACTTGTAAAGACAGGTAAGCTAGTGTGTATCAATGCTTTCACAAATGCGGTTGATCTTTCATTACCCTTTGCATCCTTTTATTCCCAACCTTCCAATTTGATTATTAATGGTGCAAAAACTATGTTGTATTATTCCTATGATGGTAAAGTATATTCTCAGCCTCATTCATCTTCAACTTTGACTGCAACGGCTATTATCAACAGAAGTTTTTATGGTTTGGGCATTGATCCCACCAATGATTATTTCTATGCATCTGATGCCGGTAATTTTTCCAGTGACGGGAAAGTAATTCGTTATAATGCTGCGGGGGTTGTTTTAGACAGCTTTGCGGTGGGTATAATACCGGGTAATTTCTGTTTTAAATAACGATGAAACAAAAAGCAATTTTTTGCTGGAGCGGGGGTAAAGACTCTGCTTTAGCTTTATATAAAGTAATATCAGAAAATAAATACGAGGTTGTGGCATTGCTTACCACACTAAATGACCAATTTAAAAGAGTTTCGATGCATGGGGTTCGTGAAGAGTTGTTGAACATACAAGCAGAATCAATTGGTTTACCATTACTGAAAATTTTTGTAAGTGAAGGCACAAATGCTGAATATGAGCAAGCAATGGAAACCATACTTTTGAAATACAAAAGACAAGGTGTTAGTAAAGTAATTTTCGGTGATATTTTTTTGGAAGATTTAAGAACTTATCGTGAAAAAAATTTATTGAAAGTGGGTTTAACTGCCGAATTTCCTTTATGGAAAAGAGATACTACAGAATTAATAAAAGAGTTTTTAGGAAATGGTTTTAAAACCATCACCTGTTGCGTAAACGATGCTTATATGGGAGATCACAGAGTGGGAGAGGAGATCACAGAAGATTTCATAAATACGCTCCAAAATAATATTGATGGGTTTTTCAGTAAATGATTCGCTAAGCCATAAAGTTTTTTAATCTAAAATAG
>JAVHPR010000424.1:0-7929 GCA_036170695.1 Bacteroidia bacterium | reverse complement strand
GGAATTACAAAACAATAAAAGACAGCATGTCTAAAGCAGATAAGCAATTTATTAAATTTGTAATTACAGAATCGCTACCCGCGGTGAATGTATAGCTGGAAGTTAACTGGGGATTAAATGATGAATTGTAAGTGGCGCTTCCGGATGAGCTTGTTGCAAAATTTACAAATCCGGTTGTATAGTGCCAATAATCAGTTGGACCATAATAATCATGGGTTCTTACTTCTTTAATTCCCATATCGGTATAACCTGCAACAGAATTTTTGGCACCACAGTTTACATTTCCCAAAGATTTATAAGTACCATTATTTGTATTATAATTAACATTAAACGTTTTTGTTTGCGCAAGAATATGGATACTTAAAGCGGACAAAGTAAATAAGAAAAGTGTTTTTTTCATTGGTTGGAAATTGAATTCAAGTCACAAATGCAACTTGTGTGGTTTTGTAAATTTACAGTAAAATATTCATTTGGGGTTAAAATTTTTAATTTTTTTCTTGGTTGATTATTTAAGATGTCTTGAACCTCCGCAATGTATTTGTTTGTAATGCTTTCGAGCGAAAGGCCTTTTGTGAAATATTGCCGAATTAATGCATGTGTGTTTTCATTGGTACTCTTTCTCCCGTTGAGCGAAGTTGTGCCATGAAGCATGAATCTTAATGACCCGGAGAAATGAATATTGTATAAAAGATATTTCAAATCTATTTGCTAATTTTGGCTCTTATCTATTTATTTTATGAACACGAAAACAGATTTTTTAATTATTGGTTCCGGTATTGCAGGACTAAGTTATGCTTTGAAAGTAGCGGATCACGGGAAAGTCTGTTTGATAACAAAGGCTAACGAAGATGAAAGTAATACAAAGTATGCGCAAGGAGGGATAGCGGCTGTAACATATAGTACGGACTCCTTCCAGAAGCACATAGAAGACACGCTGATTGCCGGAGACGGAATATGTGATGAAGATGTGGTACGTATGGTAATTACTGAATCAACCGAAAGGATTAATGAACTGATTGCATGGGGGGCAAAGTTTGATAAAAACAGTAATGGCGAATTTGATTTAGCGAAAGAGGGCGGACACTCCGAGCATCGTATTTTACATCACAAAGACAATACAGGTTTTGAAATTGAACGTGCTTTATTAAGCGCGATTGGTAAACATCCTAATATAGAAATTCTTGATCATCATTTTGCGATCGATATTTTAACCCAGCATCATTTAGGAATTGATGTAAACAGTCGTACCCCTGATATTGAGTGTTATGGGGCCTATGTATTAAACCTACGTACAAATGAAATAGAAACTGTTCTTGCAAAAATTGTTTTGATGGCAACCGGTGGTGCAGGCAATGTATATTCAACTACCACCAACCCTTCTATAGCAACAGGCGATGGTGTTGCAATGGTTTATCGTGCAAAAGGCAGAATTGAGGGGATGGAATTTTATCAGTTTCACCCCACCTCGCTATTTAATCCGGGAGAAAGCCCATCATTTCTGATTTCAGAGGCCGTTAGAGGATTTGGGGGAATATTAAAGACCATAAACGGAGAAGAGTTTATGCAAAAATATGATAAACGCAAATCGCTTGCTCCGCGCGATATTGTTGCCCGTGCCATAGATAATGAAATGAAAATTCGTGGTGAGGATTATGTGTATTTAGATTGTCGACATTTAGATAAAGAAGCATTTATCAAACACTTCCCAAATATTTATCAAAAATGTCTGAGTATTGGGATTGATGCGATGAAAGACTATATTCCGGTTGTTCCTGCTGCACACTATATGTGCGGCGGAATCAAAGTGGACAAAAAAGGGAAAAGCAACATCAATCGATTATATGCTGTTGGCGAATGCTCTGCGACCGGTTTGCATGGAGCTAACCGCTTGGCATCCAACTCATTACTTGAAGCTATAGTGTATGCGCATAACTCGGCTGTAGATTCAATCGAACAATTCAACACTCCCACAATTTATAGCGGTAGCATACCTGATTGGAATGCAGAAGGGACAGACTATCCGGAGGAGATGGTGTTGCTGACACAGTCTTTACGTGAAGTACAGGGGATAATGACAAATTATGTGGGTATTGTTCGTTCTGATTTGAGGCTGAAAAGGGCATTCGACAGGTTGGAAATTCTTTATAAAGAGAACGAAGCCTTGTATTTAAAGACGACTATTTCGCTTAAAATGTGTGAACTGCGCAACCTTATTAATGTGGCTTATATCATCATCAAACATGCACGCAGGCGAAAAGAAAGCCGGGGCTTGCATTACATGGTAAAATATGGTAAAAAGATTTGAGATTTGAGATATGAGATGTGGGATATGAGTTTACAAAAAGCTCGCATTTTGGTGATACCCGAAAAATTAATTTAGTAGAAAATTATTTAAGATAACTCGTCTGTCAATAATCTCATTTCAATGGCGGGTGAAACTTTTCCATACAAAATATTATAAACGGCATTGGTAATAGGCATGTGCACTTTATACTGTTTATTGATTTCATACACGCATTTTGTTCCATAGTAGCCTTCGGCAATCATATTCATTTCCAATTGCGCCGATTTTACCGAATATCCTTTTCCAATCATACTTCCAAAAGTGCGGTTGCGGCTGAATTGTGAATAGGCTGTAACCAATAAATCCCCAAGGTATGCCGAACATTTTATGTCCCGATCAATAGGGTGTACCTCGTCAACAAAACGTTTTATTTCCTGTATAGCGTTAGAAATTAATACTGCCTGAAAGTTGTCGCCGTAGCCCAATCCGTGGCAAATACCACTGGCAATAGCAAACACATTTTTTAGTACGGCTGAATATTCTGTTCCATAAATATCGTCGGATACTGTAGTTTTAATATACCTGCATTTTAACTGAGAAGCCACAAAAGTAGCGTTGATAGCACTTTGAGAAGCAATGGTTAAATACGATAATTTTTCCATAGCAACCTCTTCCGCATGGCATGGCCCGGTGATAACTCCTATGTTTTCAACTGGTATGTTATATTCTTTGTTAAAAAACTCTCCGACAATTAAATTGTGCTCCGGAACTATCCCTTTTATTGCAGAAAACACTTGTTTGTTTTTAAAATTTTCTGCTGTTAATCCCGAAAGGGCATCCTTTAAAAATGCGGAAGGTACCGCCATTATTAAGATGTCGGCTTTTGATACTACCTCTTTTAAATTTGTGTTCAGTAGTAGTTTGTCGGTATCAAACTGAACAGAAGTTAAATAATTGGGGTTGTGATTGTATTTTTTAATATGTTCTACAGTCGTTACGTTACGTATCCACCAATGTACCTGAGGAGCATTATTGCAAAGCATTTTAACGATGGCTGTAGCCCAGCTCCCCCCCCCTATTACTGCAATTTGTTGAGTTTTATTCATTTTTGGAATATTTTATGATTATTAAAACAGATGCCACCATTGTTATTATTGAAACCCATAATGCAATTATAACCCCCTTGTTATGATAATAAAAACAAACGGTGTTTTGACCTGCCGGCAAAACGGCTGAAATTAAGCTTTTATTTGATGTATAAGTAGGAACAGGTATATGATTAATCAGTACATCCCAGCCTTTGTAATTACTTTGTAATAAAGTAATTATCTGTTTGTTTTTTGTGGTTGTATTAACAACAAAGCTATCCGGTGCGAAGTAAACTAATTGTGCCGTATCTCCAACGCCTGACTCGAAATGGTTAGTATTTAATTGATCAAATTCCTCTTTTTTGAAAAAAAGTGTTTTGCTTGTAAATGCACTATCCTTGAATGTTTCCATGGTTTTTTCTTCATCTAATTTATCAGATAGAAAAACCACCCTGTTCCTTAAGATATTTTTATAAAACTTGGGAGTTTTATCTCTGAAAAATTCATGTCCGGTAAAAACAAATGAATTAAATGCATCGGCATAAATTTGTTTGTGGAAAGAACCTAAATTTCTCCAAAAAGGACCAAAATATATCTCGTTCGGATTTACATCTGCAATAGCAATGTCAGGAAGCATAGGAAATCCGGGAGGAAATTTTTTAAGGTGATCGTTGGTGGCTTTTGAAGAAAATTCTCCCGAATAAGATGTATAAGGCTCATTTAATTGCGCGTTAAAAAGCAATTCAAAAATGATAATTGCGGTGGTATATAGGATGAATCTTCCCTTATCTTTTACTTTCCAAACGAGTATAAAAAAAAGACCCACTACAAAAATTTGAATTATTGCCTGAAAAGCGATGTGTTGCCATATTGTGGAAGTTTTTGAGTAAACAAATAAGTCATTTTTAATGAAGTCTGCAATGGCCAGATAACCAGTTAGCCTTGCAACCAGAACAGATATAGCAAGTATGACCATCAGGATAATGAGGGCTATTTTTATTTTTTTTCGATCTTTTTCAAAATCGTTTTGGATAAAATTGTCAAGCCAATAAGCTCCTACCAGTATAAAACTAATAATGCTAAAGAACCTGAAAATACTGGGAAAACGAAAGATGTTCATCAGTGGAACATAATTATATAAAAACTCACGTACCGGAAGATAACTGCCGAATGAAGCCGCCAGACTGAACAGTCCGAAACCAAAGAGTATTTTATATTGAACGGGCTTCCTTGTGAAAATGCCTAAAACAAAAAATAAAAACATAAGGATTCCGAAATAGGCATTGCTCAGCGAGAAATCGGTAGAAAAGAAATCCGGATTTTTTGTAGTTGCAAAAGGCAATAAAAACGAAATGGAAGATTGGGGAGAAAAGGGACAAAATAGAGTTTTAGCAATGCTAATCTGGCTCGTTCTGGTAATGTATGGACCAACCTCATAGACAGAAAGCAAGATGCCCGAACTTAGTAATATTGTCAAAATAAAAAACAAACCGTTTCGGGCTAAAAATCTCAACAGGTCCCTTTTTCCGGTTCCTGTGGATATTTTTTTGCCATAGTAAAGGAAAAAAGTCGACAACAGGTAAAGGAAAAAAATCAACAGCAAATAAAACAAAATAATTGTAAAAGCCGCGTAGCCCCCGGTAATCTGTAAAAACAGGAAAAAAGCCGCCTTTATCGGGTTTATAAAGCTTGTCTCCTGAGAGGTTCTCAAATAGTAATTTATTATAAACGGGAGCCAGCAGGCGCTGATAATAAATGCAAAGTGTTGAGTGTTTCCAATAAATATACCACAAAGCATATAACTAATAGCCGCCATAAATGCTACAGGCTGGCTTAACTTTAAAGTCTTCGCTAACTTGTAAAAGCCGACGGCGGCTAAAAATATGTGAGCCCAAAACTCAATGCCAAGGGTAAAAACATTGTATCCCCAGAAATAACCGATTATCCATACAAATGGATAAAACGTGCCGCTTGCAGGATCGGCATGAAAAGGGTATCCAAGGTCCTGATAAGGGTTCCAGAATGGGAACTTTCCTCTTTGCAAACATTCACCAATGAAGTGTCTCCAGGGGAAATAACAATCAATCATGTCAAATTTGAGGGGGTGAACGAAAAAGGTAATTTGCCAAAAAGCCAATCCGGAAATGGCGAACAGTAGAAAAATATAAATGAAACGTGAATAATTCGATTTCCCTGTATTAAGAGGCATATTGTGGATTGTAAAATTTAAAAATGTTTCGTTTTATTGCCGTAACACTACTCCTAAAGGATTATCACCATTTGTGTAATCAATGTCGGGTTGTAGTTTTTTTTAAATCATGGCTTACTCAAGTGTGATCGAGCGATTTTTACACATGCTCTGCCTTGTTTTTTTTACGCAAGGGCTGTCCCTTGTGTAATGTGTGGGCATAAATTTATATATACAATAACAGCAAGAGTCTTCAGTTCTCATTAATCAGAACGAAAACTATACATCGAAGCAAATTAAATAACACTAATTTTTTTCTATAAAATAATATTTTTCATCTCTCACCACACGCTTACTGTCTGTCAATTCTCTGAGCGCTTTTTCAATTTTTGTTTTTGAAATGCCTGCATCCCCCAATTCTACTGCAATGTCACTAATTGTCCTTTTCCCAAGCAGAAATGCGGGATTTTCTTTCTGCAATATTTCCATTACTTTCTGAACTTCAATGCTGTCAGTGCTCTTATTAATGGCTTCTGCCTCTTTTTGCAGGGTTATTATTTCTTGTCGCATTTGCGGAAAAAACAACACATCTTGTATAGAATGAGAGTTGGTCATAATCATTGCTAATCGGTCAATGCCAATACCTATGCCTGATGTAGGGGGCATGCCGTACTCTAATGCACGTAAAAAATCCTGGTCGATAAACATCGCCTCATCATCACCACGTTCCATCAATTTTACCTGTTCTTCAAAGCGTTCGCGCTGATCCAGAGGATCGTTTAATTCAGAATATGCATTTGCTAATTCTTTGCCATTCACCATCAGCTCAAAACGCTCTACCAAGCCTGGTTTGCTGCGGTGTTTTTTTGTTAGCGGGCTCATCTCTATCGGATAATCTGTTATAAAAGTAGGCTGAATATAATTGCCTTCACATTTTGCCCCGAAAATCTCATCAATTAATTTCCCTTTTCCCATGCTTGGTGCTAATTCAATGTGCAATTGTTCGCAAACTTTACGCAATTGCTCTTCATCCATTTCGCTGATATCTATACCGGTAAATTCTTTAATGGATTCAAACATAGTGACCCTTTTGAAAGGCCGTTTGAAATCAATAATATTTTCTCCCACCTGAATCTGAGTTGTTTCATTCAGGTTCATTGCAATTTTTTCGATCAATTCTTCAGTAACATCCATCATCCAGTTGTAATCTTTATAAGCTACATACAGCTCCATTACTGTAAATTCCGGATTATGTGTCCTGTCCATCCCTTCGTTGCGGAAGTTGCGTGAAAACTCATATACTCCATCAAATCCCCCAACAATGAGTCTTTTTAGGTATAACTCGTTCGCAATACGCAAATACATTGGCATATCTAAGGTGTTGTGGTGTGTTTTAAACGGTCGAGCCGTTGCGCCTCCCGGAATAGCTTGTAACACAGGGGTATCAACCTCCAGGTAACCTTTTGAATTATAAAAATCACGAATGGTGTTGACCATTTTTGTACGTTTTATAAATGTCTCTTTTACATGTGGATTAATAATTAAATCAACATAGCGCTGACGATAACGGAATTCAGGGTCTGTCACCTCATCGTGTGCAACGCCCTGTTCATCAATCTTTACAACAGGTAATGGGCGCAAAGATTTGCACAACATTTTGTAGGTTGTAACATGAATAGATGTTTCACCCATTTTGGTTGTAAACACATATCCTGTAACACCAATAATATCGCCAATATCGGTATGTTTTTTAAATAATAAATCGAAAAGGGTTTTGTCTTCTCCCGGACAAACATCGTCTCTGCGGATATACAACTGTATCCGTCCTGTAGCATCCTGTAAACTCACAAAACAGGCTTTCCCCATATCGCGAACACTCATAATGCGCCCTGCTATACTTATACTGCCGTACTGATCTGCGATTTCGGGGCTAAAGGTTTCTAATATGTTTTTTGCCGTGGCATTTATTTCAAATAGCTCAGCCGGATACGCATCAATGCCCATCTTGGTGATTGATTCCAACTTCTGCCGTCTTAAAATTTCCTGTTCGTTTAATTCCATACTCATGATATTCTTGTATTATTTTTTTGCAAATATAAGGCAATAAAGGATTTATAGTACTGCCAGAGATATGGTTTTAAATCTCATATAGAAAGGAGGTTGAATTAGCGTTTGTCCAAAGGGGCGGGAGCGGAGTCATATTTATGGGGTTTTCTAACAAAAAATTCCTGCCCCAAGTCTTCGACAAGCTCTGACTGACCTGGCACAGTCATATTGAGCTTGTCAAAATATGCGCGTAGACTTCTTAAATAATGTAAATTGCTTATCTGCTTTAGACATGTAAAAAAATAGTATCTTAGCTCCTTATG
>JAVHPR010000423.1:0-1542 GCA_036170695.1 Bacteroidia bacterium | reverse complement strand
TGGAATTATACTATTAAGCCAATATTGTAAAAGTTATTTTGTCCCAATTCCTAAGTTTCGTAATGAGCAAAACCAAGACAAAGAAAAAAAAGGCGTGAACTTTATGCGTCAATACTATGATGTATATTGTCTCTTAGACTCGAAAGAAGTCTTAGCGTTCATCGGTACACCGGAATATTTAAAGCATAAAGAAAAGAGATTTCCCACAGTTGATTTTGAAATCCCTATTCATAAAAACGAGGCTTTCTTATTATCCTCGCCCGAAATTCGTGCCGATTTTACAGCAAGATATAAAACAACGGCTGCTTTGTATTATCATGGACAACCTGCTTTTGATGAGTTAATGGAGCGGATTGCTATGCACATTGATAAATTGTAAAACTTGGTGCAAGCCAAATATAATTTACCTACTAGTTATTTAAAAATTATTCATTACTACCAAGAAAATAAATCGGTTGAAGAGGAAGTAAATTTTTGTGTTCATCTGATAATTTTGGATAATATTCTTGCCACAGTGAAGTTAGTCGGCTAAAATCAATTAATTCAATATGTTCTCTTGAGCCTCTAGCTTCTTTAACAGCTGCTTTAGAAAATGTACCTGAAGTAACAAAAATTCCCACATCGCTATTGCGCTTCAGCGTGCCTGATAATTTCTGAATTTCAGCAGATGAAATATTATCATTTGGTTTATGTTTCACTTGAACTATTATTCGTGGCGGCTTTGTGCCGAGTGGATCTGTATAGGCAATTATATCTATTCCGCCATCCGGTCCTCGCTCGGCTATATCCGATATGTAATAGCCCATTCCGGAAAGCACAGCAGCAACTAAATTTTGAAACTCATATGGGTTTTTATTCAAAATATGATTTCTAATACTATTTGATGCGATTTCTTCGTATTGATCAAGCAAGGCTTTTAACCCTTGACCTTTATTTTGTTCAATTTCTTCAATTTCCTCATCATCATCTTCTTTGTTGCTTTTTCGCTTAGCATCCCATTCTCTATATATTTTAGTTGCGGTAGTAAGTAGTTTCTCAGCACCTAATTTCATTGCCTCCTCACCTTCTTTTGTTAGAACCCATAAGCCTTTGCTTTTTAAGAGAAATCCTGCTTTAATACAATCAATTGTGTAGAAATGTAAAATAGATTCCCATCTTATATATCCGGTTTTTTCAAATCTGTGGTTTTCATATTCATCGAATTTTAAAGTTTCTCGAAGCGTATCAACAACATCTTTCCCTCTCATTTCTCCGCCATTTGCTTTTAAAATTTTAAAAGCGCCATAAATGGTCTTAATGGCTATTTGTTTTGATTTCGATTGTTCTTTCATGGATTTTTAATTAATTCAATAAACTGATGCAATTTGATTTCATTTGGAAACAATTTCAAAAGTTCTTCAAAAGTGATTTCCGGATGTTGAGCACCATATGACCAAGCTGTTAAATGGTAAGGATTGTAAACAAATACTATAGAGTTTTCCTTAAAATAATAATATTGCTTATCTGCTTTAGACATGCTGTCTTTTATTGTTTTGTAATTCC
>JAVHPR010000422.1:0-7946 GCA_036170695.1 Bacteroidia bacterium | reverse complement strand
TATTTTAGATTAAAAAACTTTATGGCTTAGCGAATCATTTACTGAAAAACCCTTGCTATTATCTTTCATTATTTCTTGTGTTAATTTCCCTATAAAATTACTGTTTTTTTGTCTACCTTTAAAAAAAAAATTATGAGCTATTTTGAATCAAATAAACTTAAACAAATTGTAGCCTTGGGAGCTATTATCCTCTTGGGCGGTTTCCTGTTTGTTACGCTAAATGGTTTTATACCGGCATTTCTCGGCGCTGTTATATTTTATGTTATTTGCGCTCCTGCTGTACTTTTTATTATGAAAAAATTTAAGTTTAAAAGGGGATTAGCAGTTGCAATTGTTATGATTTTATCTTTTTTAGTGATAATAATTCCTGTTTTTAGTTTAACTTACTTACTATTATCTAAAGTTTCGTCAATGTTCTCCTCTTCGCACAATTTTTATGCAGAAATCCAAAACTTAAATATATATGTTAATACGAAATATGGAGTTAATATTCTGTCTCCCGATAACTTAACTAAGATACAAACTGAGATCACCAATTTTATTCCCAATATTTTAGGGCAAACGATGAGCATTTTTGCTGATGTCGCCTTAATGTACTTTATTCTTTTCTATTTGCTATACACCGAAACATCAATGGAAACAAGTATTGTGCGTTTTTTGCCCTATAAGAAAGAAAATGCTCATTTGTTTGCTAAAGAATTAGTTTCACAAACCTATTCAAATGTACTTGGTGCTCCTCTGTTGGCAATCATTCAAGCCTGTTTTGCTGTTTTTGGTTTCTGGATTTTTGGATTAAATGAAGCCCTTTTCTGGGGGCTGATGTGCGGATTTTTATCTTTCATTCCTTTAGTAGGTTCTGCTATGGTTTGGTTTCCTGCAGGGGTACTTCTTGCGGCTAGCGGCCATTATTGGCAAGGTGGTGCAATTTTAATTTATGGATTAGTTATTATTAGTAATGTCGATAATATTTTTCGCTTGATCCTTCAAAAAAAAATAGCCGATATTCATCCATTAGTTACTGTTTTTGGGGTAATCATTGGAATTAAATGGTTTGGCATACCCGGTATTATTTTTGGTCCTTTATTAATTTCCTATTTACTTATTATGATAAAAATATATAAGACGGAATACGGTGACAAAAATTATATTTCATCTGACCAGCCCTAAAAAATATTTATTCTTACAGAAACATCTCAGATTAAATTGAAAACAAAAACGCTAAAAAAAAATAAGGTTAATGTAATTACACTTGGTTGTTCAAAAAACATTGTGGATAGTGAAGTATTGATGGGGCAGCTGAAAGCAAATAATTTCGACGTAAAACACGAAAGTACACAGGATGACTTTAGTATTGTCATTATTAATACCTGCGGATTTATTGAAAATGCAAAACAAGAAAGTATTGATACAATCATTCGTTATGCCAATGCAAAAGAAGCGGGATTGGTTGATAAGGTTTATGTTACAGGTTGTTTAAGTGAACGTTATCGTTCTGATTTAGAAAAGGAAATACCAAATATTGATGGTTATTTTGGCACGCGTGAATTACCAAGACTTTTAAAAACGTTAAAAGCCGATTATAAACGAGAATTAGTCGGCGAACGTTTATTGACAACCCCTCATCATTATTCCTATTTTAAAATTTCAGAGGGCTGCGATCGTCCATGTTCCTTTTGTGCAATACCTTTAATACGTGGCACGCATATTTCAAAACCAATTGAAGAGTTGGTGAAAGAAGCAAAACACCTGGCAAAAAATGGAACTAAAGAGTTAATGCTCATTGCTCAGGATTTGACCTATTATGGTTTGGATATTTACAAAAAACGTAATTTATCCGAACTCCTAAAACAACTTTCTGATGTAGAAGGAATCGAATGGATTCGTTTGCATTATGCTTTTCCGAGTGGTTTTCCAATAGATGTTCTGAAAGTTATGAATGAACGTAAAAACATTTGCAACTATCTGGATATGCCTCTGCAACATATTTCTGATGCAATGCTTAAAAGTATGCGCAGAGGGACTACCAAACAAAAAACCATTGATTTAGTAAATAAAATACGTGATACAGTTCCGGGCATTGCCATAAGGACAACTTTAATAGCCGGTTATCCGGGTGAAACAGAAAAAGATCATCATGAAATGTTGGACTGGATCGAACAAACCCGTTTTGAGCGTTTAGGAATATTCTCCTATTCTCATGAGGAAAATACGCACGCTTATTTATTGAAAGATAACGTTTCAGCAAAAGTAAAACAATCAAGGTTGGATGCCGTAATGGCATTACAACAAGGCATTTCACTTGAATTGAATCAGCAAAAAATAGGTAAAACCTATAAAGTAATCTTTGATAAAAAAGAAGGTGATTATTTTGTTGGACGTACCGAATTTGATTCGCCTGAAGTAGATAATGAAGTCCTTGTTAAAGCTGATGAAAACAGAATACAGGTTGGTGATTTTGCTAATGTGGAAATTTTATCAGCTGAAGACTATGATTTGTACGGAAAAGTAGTGAAAGGTAAAAAAACGAACCGAAATTAATTTTGAGTCATTTATCCAATCCTTATGAAAATTTATTAAATCTTTCAGCGGTAAAATTCCCAAAAAAATAGGAATACAGGTTTGAAATACAAAATTAAATTTTCCCTTCCAACATCATTAATTTTGCTTTCAAAACGATAGCAACCGTTAAACTATCAGTAATCTCACCTGATTCAACCATTTGATATAAATCACTAAAATGAAGTTTACGTACTTCAATTTGTTCGTCATCATCCGGTTCTGGTTCACCAAAACTTAATTCCTGAGCTATATATAAAATACAAAATTCATCACTTGTAGAATTGCTCAAATTCATTTCTTGAATTTTTGTCCATTTTTGGGCGGTGATACCGGTTTCTTCAAGCAATTCACGTTTAGCAGATAATAACGGCTCAATGTTAAGCTCTCCGCCACCTTCTGGTATCTCCCATGTATATCGATCTATAGCGTAACGAAATTGTCCCACAATCCAGGTATTGTAATCTTTATCAAGAGCTAAAATACCAAGTGCTAAATTTTTAAAATGAACAACAGAATAGGTTCCCGGATTTCTATTTGGATTCAACACATCATGTTTTGTAAGACTAATCCATGGTGATTCGTATATTTTTTCGGATTTTAAAGTTGTCCATGGGTTTTTATGCACTTGATTATTTTCTTCTTTTATAGAATTATCCATATTTTATCGCTTTTTATTATTACAAACTTACAATCTTTTCTCCTGTTTTGTCGAAAAAATTATAACAACAAAACATAATTCTTTTTCTTCACTGTCAGCAAAACAATAGAAATTTATACCATTCCCATCACGCAGCCATGGCAAATACTTAAACTAAATGGAGCCATTAATTATATTAACTTTGTATTTCAATCATGACCTATAAAAATTCAAAAATAAACCTTTCCGAAACCAGACAATTTTCAAAATTGTTTCTCGATTATATTAAAGGAGATGATACTTTGCGAAAATATTATTCCTATGCGCCTAAGATAGAATCCTTCCTAGATGCAATTGATGATAAATCAAAAGAAAATACAAACAGACCATTACTTGTAAGTGCTTTGAATGAACAATATTCGAAAATTTCAGATTGTGACTTGCAAAAAAAGAATATCGAACTTCTTCTGAATAAAAACACATTTACAGTGTGTACGGGCCATCAACTTTGTCTTTTTACTGGTCCTATCTATTTTATCTATAAAATAATCTCCACAATTAATCTTGCTGAAGCTTTAAAGAAAAAATATCCAAATTATAATTTTGTGCCGATTTATTGGATGGCAAGTGAGGATCATGATTTTGAAGAAATTCAAAGCATTAATTTGTTTGGAAAAAAAATTGTCTGGAACAAAGATGAAGCAAAAGGTGCTGTTGGAAAATTACATACAAATTCTTTGGGTTCTATTATTGATGAGCTAAGAACCATATTAGGTGATTCTGAAAACTCCAAAGAATTAGTCCAGCTTTTTAATGAAGCCTATTTAAAAAATAGTACCCTTGCTGATGCTACAAGATATTTAGTTCACCATCTGTTTGCTGATTATGGTTTAGTGATTTTGGATGCAGATGATGCTCGTTTGAAAAGTGAATTTTCAGAAATCATTCGGGATGATATTTTTAATGGCACAAATCATAAATTGGTAAATGAAACAATTTCAGAATTTAAAAATGCAGGATTAAAAACCTTGGTAAATCCTCGTGAAATAAATTGTTTTTACATGTTGGACAATTTACGCGAACGCATCGAATATATTGATTCTTCATTGGCTGCAGACAAAAGAGATACTTTCAAAATTAATAATACTTCTATTATTTTCACAAAAGAGGAATTGCTGAATGAACTAAAAAATCATCCGGAGCGTTTTAGCCCAAATGTAGTATTACGACCGGTTTATCAAGAAAAGATTTTACCAAATCTTGCCTATGTTGGTGGTCCTGGTGAAATAGCCTATTGGTTGGAATTTAAAAGGATGTTTGATTACCATAAAATTAGTTTCCCGATACTGCTACCACGTAATTTTGCATTGTTAACTGATGAAAAAATAAATCTGCAAATACATAAGTTAGGGTTTACAATCAATGACCTATTTTTAGATACGGATGTATTGGTAAAGAAATTTGTAAGCGAAATTGAGGGTTTGGATTTATCCTTAGACGAACAGGCAAAAAAAATTATTATGGTGTTCGATGAAATTTCCGAAAAAACAAATGCTGCTGATATTACTCTAAAAGCTAGTGTAGATGCTGAATTACAAAAAGTGAAAAATGCATTAAAAAATCTGGAAAATAAATTATTACGTTCTGAAAAACAAAAACAGGAATTAAACATTAATCAAATTAAGAAATTAAAAGAAAAGTTATTTCCGGAAGGTGCATTGCAGGAACGTTATGATAACATGATACCTTACTATTTAAAATCCGGTAAAAAATTGATACCTGATTTAAAGGAGAAATTTGACCCTTTTGAGTTTAAGTTGTTGATTTTGACAAATTAAAACAAATACCCTGACAGGGTTTCACCCCCTGTTAGGGTTTATTGCACAAAATATTGATAACAAATCATTATGAATTTGTTCAACATAGTAGCAATGAATTCTTACAAGTAAATACCCCTAGCAGGGTTTGAAACCCTGTCAGGGAGATTAAATAAATGGAAACACCAAAAACAAATAAAACATTATTAGAACAAGGGCTTGAATTGCCATTGATGGAGGAGTTTTACACCATTCAGGGAGAAGGGTTTCAATCGGGAAAACCCGCCTATTTTATTCGTATTGGCGGATGCGATGTTGGATGTCATTGGTGTGATGTTAAAGAAAGCTGGGATGCGTCATTGCACCCTCTTACCGCAGTTGATATTATTGTTGAGAACGCAAATAAATATCCTGCAAAAGCTGTTGTGGTAACTGGTGGAGAGCCCAGTATGTATAATCTGGAATACATTACGCGTAAGTTTAAAAATTGCGGAATACAAACTTTCATTGAAACATCAGGAGCCTATTTGCTTACCGGAACATGGGACTGGGTATGCCTTTCACCAAAGAAATCAAGTCCGACATTACCAGCAAATTATTCGAAAGCAAATGAATTAAAGGTAATTATTCACAATAAAAGTGATTTTGAATGGGCAGAAAAAAATGCATTACATGTATCCGCAGGTTGTAAATTATTTCTTCAGCCCGAATGGAGCAAAGTAAAAGAAATGATGCCTGTTATTGTTGATTATGTTATGGCGAATCCAAAATGGAACGTCTCTTTGCAGTCACACAAGTATATGAATATTCCTTAATTATACTATGGCTTGATAATTGAATTAAATTTATCCTATGAAAAAACTGTTTATAATCATTTTTGTATTTTTTACAATACTATCCTGCAAGGCTCAGTTGCCTCCCGGCGAATACAGTACTAAAAACAAAAAGGCAATTGCTTTATTTGAAAGTGCCTTGAAATACTATGATGCAAGGAATGATGAAAAGGTACAAGAGGAATTAAATAAAGCAATTGAAAAAGATCCAACATTTATTGAACCTCATTTTTTATTAGCTCAAATTTTTACTGAAGCTAGTAAATGGCAAGATGCCATCAATGAATATAACAAAGCATTTGAGATAAATCCGAAATTCGACAAAAAATCCTATTTCTTACTGGCAAATATTGAAATTTCGATAGGTAAATATGCTGATGCTAAGCGGGATTATGAAGTTTTTTTAAAAAACATAAATATCAATCCCGATTCAAGGGAGTTATCGGAAAAACAGCTGGATAATTGCAATTTTGCTATTGAAGCGATGAAAAATCCTGTTCCATTTGATCCTAAAAATATGGGAGAAGCTATAAATTCAGGTTTTGATGAATATTTTCCGGCCATCACTGCTGATGACCAAACTTTTTTGTTTACCAGAAATAATCGCACTGCTGAAGTTCCTCTACAGGAAGATTTTTTAGTAAGTAAAAAAACAAATGCTATCTGGTCTCCCGCAACACTTTTGGGTAATGGCATAAATACTAATGGAAATGAAGGCGCACCGAGTATTTCAGCAGATGGTCAGATTTTATTTTTTATCGCTTGTGCCGAAATCGATAATTCCTATGGACCATATCGCAAAGGATATGGAAGTTGTGACATTTTTTATTCCCAAAAAGTTGGGAGCAGTTGGTCACGTTCCTATAATCTTGGCCCCATTGTAAACAGTAGGAACTGGGAATCGCAACCTTCTTTTTCAGCAGATGGCAAAACATTATATTTTGTAAGCAGTCGTCCGGGAGGATTTGGTGGAGCTGATATTTGGTTCTCTACTTTGAAAGATGACGGTAGCTGGGGAATGCCTGTAAATATTGGCAATAAAATAAATACTGCCGGAAAGGAAGAATCTGTTTTTATTCACCCCGATGGCAAAACACTCTATTTCAGCTCGGATGGACATGTTGGTATGGGAAAACTTGATATTTATGTGGTCAGGAAAAATGAAAATGATGAATGGGGTACTCCTGTAAATTTAGGTTATCCAATAAATACATTTAATGATGAAAATAGTTTATTGGTAAATGGTGCCGGTTCACTGGCCTATTTCGCATCTAGCCGTGCAGGCGGTTTGGGAGGATTGGATTTATATCAGTTTGACTTATACAATGCAGCCCGTCCTGTTCAAATTACCTATGTTAAGGGTAAGGTGTATGATGCAAAAACTAAAAAGCCCTTAGGCGCTCATTTCGAACTGATTGATTTGGCTACTTCAAAACAGGTGATAGTATCTGATGCAAACTCCGGCAATGGGGAGTTTCTGGTCACACTTCCTATTGATAAAAATTATGCACTTAATGTTTCACAAAATGGTTATTTATTCTATTCGGCAAATTTTGCATTAAAAGAATTAGCGGACAAATCAAAACCATTTCAAATGGATGTGCCCATGGAGCCCATTGATACAGGTAATGTTGTAGAATTAAAAAATGTGTTTTTTGAAACTGCAAAATTTGATTTGAAATCCGAATCAAAAGTAGAGTTGAATAAATTAGTTAGTTTTTTGACTTTAAATAAAACATTACGCATTGAATTAGGAGGGCATACCGACAATGTAGGTGACAAAAAAATGAATCAGCTATTATCTCAAAACAGAGCAAAATCCGTGCTTGAATATTTAGTTGCCAACGGTATTGATATGAAACGCTTGACTTATATAGGTTATGGAGATACCAAACCAAAAGTTAAAAATGATACGGATGAAAATCGTGCCATGAACAGACGGACAGAATTTAAGGTAATTGGGAAATAAGTTATTTATTTGCAGGAGCGAGTGTCTCGATGCAGGCGCGAGTGTGACACTCGTGCCGACTCCGATGCAGGCGCGAGTGCAATGTCATTAAGTTAAGGTTGTAAACAACTGATTATTAATAAAATAGTATT
>JAVHPR010000421.1:0-1545 GCA_036170695.1 Bacteroidia bacterium | reverse complement strand
ATAACTTAATAACCATAACAAAGTGTCAAAAATAAACTTCTGCGTAAGTCCTATACTATTTCAAGTAGTATTACTTTTCGTAATCTCTGTATGAAAGAATTTCTTTTAGATTATGCAAGTCGCTACCCTTAGGAACAAGTCTGATTTTTGTAAGCAGCGTAACCGGGTCTATCAGTTCCTGAAAAGGAATACCTTTAATTTCAAACTCATCTGAAACTGAAACCATTTGTCCGAATTGTTCTTTTGAATAAAGTTTATATGCTCCATAACCGAGCATGGAACCCAAAACAACATCATAGCTTATTGGTTCAGCGGCACGGGTTTCGTAACCTATCTGTTTGTTAACGATTTTTAATTCTTTTCCTGTTTTTTGTTTGTATATTGAAGCCACCGCATCGGAAAGAATTAAGCCGATACGGGCTTTATCAAGTTTTATATTTCCAAACGAATCTTTTGTTTTAGGCTTCATTTCGTCTGGTAATTTTTCAACTAATCCTTCGGCTATGCAAATCACACCATAAGGTCGTTTCTTTTTCTGCCTCAGCAGAATAAGGGTAACTATCTCATCGGCAATAGCATGTATATCTAATAGTTTAGCATCAATATCTTCGGTAGAAATCATTTTTATAGCTTCTCCTGCAATTCCAGTGGCATAAGTAATCCATCCGGATTTTCTTCCCATTAATTCAGCAATAACAAAAGCATCAGTTGACATAGCATCGGCTTCAAGGTTTATTATGATGGATTTGGCAATGTTTACACAGGTCCAAAAACCAAACGTCCATGGAATTCCGAAATAATCATTGTCTATGGTTTTTGGAATATGGATAACATTAACTCCCATTATTTTAAGAAAGTTGGCGGTTTTAAGTGTATCGTCACCGCCTATTGATATTAAGGTATTAATATCCAGATAGTTTAATGCATTAATTATATTTTGCAGTTTTTGTGTTTTTTCCTGATTGTTAAAATCTTCCATATTTTTAATTTTTGCACCGGGGTTAGCACGTGAAGTCTTTAGGATAATGCCTTTCTCGTTTCGTATTTTTGATATGGAATAGTCCATTTCGAAATAGTGTTCGCCTTCAATAAGATTTGGAGCGTTTTTGTTAAAAATTTCAAGAAATTCGTATCCCTTGTAAAATCCTATACATTGTATTTTCTTATCAAGGAAACTAAGAACACATGCTGATATAACAGAATTAGCACTTGGGGCGGGACCCCCTGAAAAGATAATCCCGATTTTCTTTTTTTTTAAATTCATGATTTGAGATTTAGGATTAATAATTTATGTTTATTGCCATACGGTTGTTGATACATTGTCATACGGTTGTTGATACATTGTCATACAGTTGTTGATACATTGTCATACAATTGTTATTCATTGTCATACAGTAGTCATTCATTGTAATTCATTGTCAAACAATTGAGTGACTATTGTTTTTCTTTTTTTACAATATATTTCTATTTATTTCAATGTATTTCTGTTTATTTCAATGTATTTCTATTTATTTCAATGTATTTCTGTTAATTTCAATGTATTTC
>JAVHPR010000420.1:0-8033 GCA_036170695.1 Bacteroidia bacterium | reverse complement strand
CTCGCTAATATATATGCCTGAAAATATTTATCCCCCAACTTTTCCGATTGACCCCGTTATAATTGAAGAAATCGTTCTTAAACTTAAGTTAGGTCAGACAATAAGAATTGTAAAAGATTTTAAAAACTGACAGACTCAAAGGCAATGAAAATTGATACTATTTAAAGGTGAAAGTCCTGAAATGGTTAGATAATTGGTAATGCATGCATTCCAACTCCAAAGTAACAACGTCATGTTGTAGTTTAAAAATGGTAGGAACAATGTATAGGCTCTAAGGATAAAATAATGTCAGTGATGATTTTATTTTATTGAAGCGCTCAAAGACGGGCAACTGTATCATGTAAGGACAACCTACATAACTGATTGAAGCAGATAAAGCCATTTAAAAAATGGTTTAATTTGTCAAATCCGAGGTCGGTTTAAAAAACCGGTTACTTTTCGTTTCGCTCTCAATTATAAAAGAATGAATATAAGTATAAGTGCAGCAAAGCATGAAGGCTTATTGGAATCCGAAAAGGCAGGTGTATTGGCACCTGTTTTTTTTTATTATACCTGTCTATTTGCTTTAATAATACAGGTGATCTATGCCTTTCATACTATTGATTATAATCAAGAGAGAGTACTCTCTTTTTTTTGTGAGGTAATTTTTTTAGCTGGACTATCCAGTATTCTTGTTAGTCCGTAATTATTAATTTTTCCGTTGTAAATATTTTGTTGTTTTGCATCAGTAGTATAAAATAAATTCCGCTTGGTAAATCGTCCCGGTAGAGTGTAATTGTCTGTCCGGAAATGTTTGTTATTTGTTTAACTTGTTGACCGAAAGAATTGTATACTGTGAGACTTGCGTCTTTAAAAAAAATGTCTGTCTGCAAGATTGTCTTTGTAGAAAAGGGATTAGGGTATATTTTGGCACTATAGTTTTGGAAATTGTCAGAACCGGAAATTGTAGTTGTTAAATAACAAGGTAAATAAAAATTTAATGCTGAGTCGATATAAGCGGGAGTCTGATGGAAGCCACCATGTCCTAAATTCGGATCATCAATAAATAAACCAACTATTCCATTATTTGCTTCTACCCATAATTCAGCATTATACATTGCCTGACAACGCGTTTCAATTCCTGGATCCTGACCGCCACAGAACATACCCCATTGTTTACCATTATAAAAAGTGTGCCCATACGTGCCTGAGTTGATTTGAGCATACAGATAATAAGTTGAATCAGGTCGTCCCGAGTTTGACATTATTGTACAGAAATAATGTTTTCCCTTTGGAGGCTGTACGTCACGAAATGCAATAGCATATGAAATAGCAGATCCTCGACTAAACCCATGAAACAACGCTCTATTCGAAGGGTATTGTATTCGGGTTAATGCAGTATCAATGTATTTGTATAATGTAATATCATCAACATAATCATTTGGCGGGAGTAGCGAATATCCTTTATACCATTGTATTGCAATAATACCAACACCTTTGGCAGCAGCATATTTATGCCAAAGGTAAAATTCATCAAATGCCGTGCCGGCAGTTCCGTGAATTGTAACTAATAAAGGATGGCTATTGGGAGTGCCTCCTGTAGGAAACCATTGAAGATAAAACGTGTTTCCATCAGACGAAGCTTTTGCCACAGCTCCGCTGTCTGTTGCATATTGTCCTCGAAGAGGGTTATTAGCATATGCAGAATCATATAAAGCTTGTGCTACTGGAGGGAGTTGTCCAAAAACACTAGTAAAAGATATGCAAAAAAAGATAAAAATCAGAGAATAGTTTTTTTTCATCATTCGAAGTATTTGGTTTATAAATGGCGATGCAATTTAAAATGAGACTCTTTACAAATAAATTTACTGTCCTGTAGAATCAATAATTTTCCCATTTTCACATTTAATGGTACGTGAAGGAAATTTATTGAACATCATTATATCGTGAGTAGCAATAAATACTGCCCTTCCACTTTTGCTGATTTCGAGCAAAACTTTCATAATTTCTTCAGATGTTTCGGGGTCAAGATTACCGGTAGGCTCATCGGCAAGGATTAGTTCGGGGTCGTTGAGTAAGGCTCTTGCAATTGAGATACGCTGTTGTTCGCCACCTGAAAGTTCATGCGGCATTTTAAATCCTTTAGTTGATAAATAAACTTTCTCCAACACATCCTGAATACGCTTCTGCATTTCCTGCTTGTTTTTCCAACCGGTAGCTTTAAGTACAAATAAAAGATTATCATTTATTGTTCTATCGGTGAGTAATTGAAAATCCTGAAATACGATACCTAGTTTCCTTCGTAAAAAAGGAATCTCTTTTCTTTTAATAGTTTTTAAATTAAAGCCGGCAACAGTTGCTTCGCCATCAATTAACTCCAATTCGGCATACAATGTTTTTAATAAACTACTTTTTCCGCTACCTGTTTTTCCAAGCAGGTAAACAAATTCGCCTTTATCAATATCTAATGATACATTGGAAAGCACCAAATTATGTTTTTGGAATATGGAAACTTTATCTAAGTGAATAATATTATCTAGTGCCATTAAAGAAATGTTAAATGTTAAATTGTAAATGCAATCTTAATCTTAAAATTCAACATTTAAAATTCAACATTTAAAATTCAACATTTAACATAAATTTCAAATACTTTCAACATAAGCTCGTTAATAACTTTCATATATCATAAATATAAATGCAGCTATCCTTACTAATTTTACCACTTTCATATTTTAAATTGCCTAATGAACAAAAGGATTGCAATTGGATTTGTAGTAGCATTATTATTTTCTTTAACAGGAACAATATCGGTTTTTGCGCAAAAAACGATGGTAGTTGTACATGAAGATGCCGAATTTAAAACGGGTATTGAATTGTTTCAAAAAGATAAATTCGGCGCTGCTCAAAAAAGTTTTATCAAAGTTATAGAGTCCCACCACGATTTACAGTCTCTTATTCGTATTGATGCAGAGTTTTATAAAGCGGTATGTGCCATTGAATTATTTAATAAAGATGGCGAATGGTATTTAAAACAATTTATAAAGGCGCATCCTGAAAATCCAAAAGTAAAAACAGCGTATTTTTATCTTGGAAAATATAATTATGCAAAAAAGAAATATCACGATGCCCTCGATTGGTTCGAAAAGGTGGATATTTACGATTTAACAACTGATGAGTTAGCTGAATTTTATTTTAAACGTGGTTACAGCTATTTTGTGAATGAAAAATTTGATGTTGCTAAAAAAGATTTCTATGAGATAAAGGATGTGGATAATAAATACGCCGCATCAGCAAAATATTATTACGCTCATATTTCCTACTCGGAAAAGAGTTATGAAACAGCCCTGAAGGATTTCTTAAAACTTCAAAACAACGAAACTTTTAAATCTGTTGTTCCCTATTACATCGCTCAACTATACTATTTACAGGGAAAGTATGATGATGTGATTTCATATGCACCCACATTATTGGATTCGATAAGCACCAAGCGTGCTCCTGAAATTGCCCGTATTATTGGCGAGTCGTATTACCATACCTTACGGTATAATGCTTCCATTCCCTATTTGAAAAAGTATGAAAAAGCTGCCGGATCTCTGCCTCGTGGGGATAATTATCAATTGGGATATGCCTATTATATGGTGAGAGAGTATAATTATGCTCGGGACTATTTTGAAATAGTGACAAATATTGATAATGATTCTCTCGCTCAGAATGCATATTATCATTTAGGAGATTGTTACCTGAAAACAGATTATAAACAAAATGCGAGAAATGCTTTTGGGCAGGCTTCCAAGCTTAATTTTGATAAAGCAATTCAGGAAGATGCCTTGTACACTTATGCTAAATTGTGTTACGAATTGTCCTATAATCCATACAACGAAGCGATAAAAGCATTTCAAAAGTTTATTAAAAATTATCCGAATTCAGTACATGTTGATGAAGCATACACCTATCTGGTGAATGTGTTTACCACCTCAAAAAACTACAAAGATGCGCTCGAAGCATTGGATAGTATTAAAATTCTGACACCGGAATTAAAACAAGCTTATCAAAAAGTTGCGTATTTCCGAGGTGTTGATTTGTTTAATAATTTGGATTTTGCTGAAGCAATTAAATTATTTGTTAAAGCAACGAAATACAGGTTTGATAAAGAGATTTCGGCTTCAGCTATTTATTGGATTGGAGAGTCATACTATCGTGACAAACAATATCAAAGTGCAATTAACAGTTATATGGAATACATAGCTGAACCAGGCGTTATTGGCAAATCAGAATTAAGTGACGCAAACTATAATATTGGTTATTCATACTATAAATTAAAAGATTACCCGAATAGTAATTTATGGTTCAGGAAGTTTGTAACATTTAAGCCGCATGCAGATGATAAAAAAATAAATGATGCCTATAATCGTATCGGTGATGGCTATTTTATGATTCGCGAATTTGACAATGCTGCCGAATATTATGAGCTGTCTTATAAAATGAAGTTAGTCGATGCCGATTATGCGCTATTTCAAATGGCATTGGCGAATGGTGTTCTCAAAAATTACCCTGAAAAAATTTCTGATTTGAAAACATTTATTAGTAACTATCCTCAATCAACCTATTTCCAAAAATCAAAATTTGAGTTAGCGCAAACCTATTTGTCGGATAATCAAAATGAATTAGCATTATCAAATTTCAAAAATTTTATTGATGCCTATCCAAACAGTATCTATGTGAATATTTGTTTGAGTAAAATTGGTTTGATTTATTATAATCAAAAAGATGATGACAATGCCTTATCTTATTTTGATAAATTGATCAAGAGAGATCGCAAATCTGAGGAAGCAAATGAAGCAATAAATGTGGTAAGAGCAATTTATACTTCAAAAGGAAAGATACAGGAAATGGAAGATTATTTATCTTCCATAGGTGCAGCACTACCTCAGGTTACACTTGATTCTATAACATATAGTGTTGGAAAAAATCATTATATGGAACAGGATTGCAAAAGTGTTATTACCGATTTTTGGAAATATATTAAAAAATTCCCGGATGGTATTTTCATTTTGGATGCAACTTTTTATAAGGCTGAATGCGAATATAAATTAGGAAATACAGATACTTCACTGGCTGGTTATTCGTATGTGATTGGTAAAAACAAAAGTATGTTTACAGAGCAATCGCTTTACCGCGCTTCGGATATTTTATTCAAAAAACAAAACTATACACAGGCTTTGGATTATTTTAAACAACTGGAACAACAGGCGGAGAATCCGAAAAATAATGCAAGTGCGAAAATCGGACAGATGCGTTGCAACTACCAATTGAAGAATTATGCAGACGCAATTCTTTCCTCAACTATAGTTTTAGCACTTGATAAAGTGAGCAACGAACTCATACATGAATCGCATTATATCATTGGGCAATCTATGCTTGCAACTCAAAAATATGATGACGCGATTGCTGAATTCCGTTCGGTAGCAAATTCAGCAAAAAATGAATTAGGTGCGGAGGCGAAATTCAATATTGCTTTGATTCAATATCTGAAATCAGATTATAAACAATCTGAAAAAACAATTTTTGATTTTATAAATGGGGATGGAGATTATCCTTATTGGGTTACCAAAGGATTGATTCTGTTGGCGGATAATTATTCAGCTTTGAATGATAATTTCCAGGCTAAAACTACTTTAAAATCAATCATAACAGATTCGGATATTCCTGAATTGATAAAAACAGCCCAGGAAAAATTAGATAAAATAATTGCTGCCGAAGAAGCAGCTAAACAAATTAAAATAGTGAGTGAACCAATAAAGTTGAAGTTTGAAGGTGATAGCACTGAACAAAAAAAATTATTTACAGAGCCATTACCTGCTGATACAACAAAGCATAATTAAATTTAAACGTTCATTAAGGAATAATAAGAGAATGGGAATTCTCCCTGACAGGGTTTTAAACCCTGTTAGGGTTAACATATAGTGTTAAAAAAAATGATTAGTTCCAATTTGAAGGGTTTGTATAAAATCCCATCGATATTTACCCCTAACAGGGTCTAAAACCCTGTCAGGGAATGAGTTTATAAATTTTACAATATAAAAATGCAAAAGTACAGTAATATAAAAACTATCATACTACTTCTTCTACTCTCACTACCAATATGCGCACTGTTAGCTCAGAGTAATTTGGATTCTATGATCATCATTAGTGTTGGAGAATACAAGCCAACTATTATTGATGCGAACAAAATCAATTACAATCCAACAATAAGTGATTCAACAAAAAAGTTACCTATTTCTGCTTATTCAATAAATTCAAAAAGAATAAATACCAATTTCGATGTGGATCCGATTAGACCTGCGCAAATGGTTGGAGAGCCACTTACCAAGCTATACAATGCATTGGTGAAGCTGGGTATGGGCACTTACACTACCCCATATGGCGAATTATGGTTCAATAGTTTGCGCTCAAAAGAGAACTTGTATGGTTTACGATTTAAACATTTATCATCAGCCGCCACTCTTAAAGGTTATGGGAATGCTGGTTTTAGTGATAATGAAATTTCTTTGTACGGAAAGAAATTTTTGAAGGAGCACTCTCTGATTGGTAATTTGGATTACGCTCGTAATGCTGTTCATTTTTATGGTTACGATGCAAATAAGTTTAGTTTCACCGAGGATCTGATTCGTCAACGATTTAATTACGTTGCAGGGAATGCCCAATTGGTAAGTCATTATATGGTTCCCACCAGGTATAATCACGATGTGAAATTAAGTTATTACAATCTGGCAGATATTTATAAAGCTTCGGAAAACAATATAAAAGCCACGGGAATGGTTCAAACAGCTATTAATAATGAAATTCTAAAAGTAAATGCTGTGGTGGATTATTACAATTACAAAAATAATGCGGACACTGCTAATAATACAATTGTTACGATAAGCCCCAATTATATTGCATCCGGTGAAAAGTATCGTGCAAGTCTTGGTTTTACCGCCACTATGGATAATTTTGTGCAATCGAAATTTTATTTTTATCCGGTAGTTAATTTGAGTTATAATGTAATTGACGAAATAATAATACCCTATGCCGGTTTAACAGGCGGTTTGCAAAAAAACAGTTTTAAAACATTTACTGATAATAACCCATTTGTGCGTTCAGATCTTAAAATGATTAATTCAAATAAGCGCTATGAATTATTTGGGGGGATTAAAGGAACCTTGTCGTCCACAACTTCATTTAATGCTCGGGCATCTTTTTCGAGTATAAATAATATGGCACTATTTGTAAATGACACCAATATGGCATTTCTAAATAGGTTTGACCTTGTTTATGATGATGCAACCCTACTAAATATACATGCTGAAATTGCTTTTCAGCAACGTGAAAAATTACGGTTCAGCTTGCGTGGTGAGTATTTTAGTTATAAAATGAAAACTGAGGCAAGGGCATGGTATAAGCCCCAAGTAGAACTTACTTTTTCGGCAA
Source organism: Bacteroidia bacterium (assembly GCA_036170695.1). Classification (GTDB taxonomy): domain Bacteria; phylum Bacteroidota; class Bacteroidia; order 2-12-FULL-35-15; family 2-12-FULL-35-15; genus 2-12-FULL-35-15. Next base: position 584 of record JAVHPR010000420.1, on the reverse strand, counting down.
ATTATAATCTGCGTGATAAAATTGTAGTAAAGGCTGATTTGTTTTATGTTGATAATCAATTTGCGAAAAGCTTTGAGGCTGATACAACATCAATAACCGGGAAAAAGGTTGTTGCTATTGAATTGAAAGGGGTTTTTGATGCAAATATTGGAATTGAATATCGTTATACCAAAAAGCTGGGATTCTTCTTAAACTTCAATAATATTGCTAATTATCGTTACTATCGCTGGAGTAATTATCCAACCCAAAGGTTTAGTTTGATGGGAGGATTATCCTATTCATTTTAGAACAGATTCCCTGTCCTTAATGCATTTCCATTTATTGGTTGCTTATTCTGCGAATGCAATAACGTGTCCATCAGGATCACTGATATATGCCACGTTATCACCCCAATCGCGCAAAGCAAATTCACTTATTATTTTTCCACCAGCATCAACTGCCCTGGAAAAGTAATCTTTGCTGTTACCTGATTTTAAATAGAGTTCACAACGTGGAATCCCATTTCCTGTAGCGGGATGTGGTGTTTTATCGGGTCAATCGGAAAAGTTGGGGGATAAATATTTTCAGGCATATATATTAGCGAG
>JAVHPR010000419.1:0-8041 GCA_036170695.1 Bacteroidia bacterium | reverse complement strand
GTTATCATGGCGAAGAAGGAGTTGGATTTATGGCATCCATGTTTCATTTATTTACACATTCCATTTTTAAGGCATTGTTATTCCTTGGCGCAGGTGCAGTGATACATTACGTTCATAGCAACGAAATGAAAGATATGGGAGGCCTGAGAAAACTTATGCCTATTACGCATATCACATTTTTACTGGCATGTTTGGCGATTGCCGGAATTCCACCGTTTGCAGGCTTTTTCAGCAAAGAAGAAATTTTATTGGCTTGCTGGAATTCCAACAAGGTGATTTTTGGAGCAGCCGTGATTACAGCAGGATTAACAGCATTTTATATGTTCCGTTTATACTTCAGTATTTTCTGGAGTAAAGAATTTAAATCCCATAACAACAATCATGATGATGCCCATCATGGCGAAGCGCCGGCAACGATGCTACTTCCACTAGTTATTCTTGCAGGACTTTCCGTTGTGGCCGGATTTGTTCCTTTCAGCAAATTAGTTACTGCCGATGGAATTGGATTTGCTACCGAGTTTCACCTTGGCTTTGCGCTTGGACCAATTTTGATAGCCGTTTCTGCAATTATTCTTGCCTGGTATATGTATGCCAAAGAAAGTCTTGTTCCTCAGAAAGTTGCGGACAGCTTAAAAGGCTTTTATACAGCCGCTTACAGAAAGTTCTATTTTGATGAAATTTATTTATTCATCACTAAAAAAATCGTGTTTAATTTAATCGGTCGCCCAGCGGCATGGATTGATAAAAATATTTTTGATGGTTTTATGAATTTATTAGCCTGGTTGACGGAAGCTATTTCAGAGGCAATCAAACCATTTCAATCAGGTAAAGTACAGGAATATGCTATTTACTTTTTTGCAGGAACATTAGGATTTGTGTTGTTGTTCATTTATTTATGGGTATAATACCTATATAATATTGCCGCAAAGGCGCACACACACAGAAAAAATAAAAAGATAGTATTATAATTTATAAAATAAACTTAGTGTCTTTGCGTCTTTGTGGCAAAAAAAATACTGTCAGGAAGCACGAAAAAACTAACGAATAGAATGATCTAATGACAAATTTAACACTACTGATAATTGTTCCACTTCTTACAGCGATTGCTGTATTATTCTGTCGCAACGCTGCGCAGGTAAAGTGGACTTCACTTATTGGATCCCTCGTTCAGCTTGGGCTTGCTTCTTCCCTGATGTATGAATATATTATTGCAAGAGGATTAGGCTTAACTTCACAAATGCTTTTCGAACAGCGCTACAACTGGTATAGCGCCTTAAATATTCAATACTATATCGGGGTAGACGGAATTTCAATTTCAATGATAATGCTTACCGCGTTTGTGGTAGTAGCCGGAATTTTAATTTCCTGGAGTGTGGAAACACTTACAAAAGAATTTTTCTTTTTACTGATATTGCTTAGTCTGGGTGCCTATGGCTTCTTTATTTCATTGGATTTATTCACCATGTTTTTCTTCCTTGAAGTAGCAGTAATCCCTAAATATTTATTGATAGGAATCTGGGGCAGCGGCAAAAAAGAATACAGCGCCATGAAGCTGGCATTAATGCTTATGGGAGGTTCGGTTTTAGTATTAATTGGATTGCTAGCCACCTATTTCAATACTGATATCGGAAACGGTGTTCACACCTGGGATTTGTTAAAAATAGCACATTCCCATATTCCTCTTCATACTCAACTTTTTATTTTCCCTTTCTTATTTATTGGTTTTGGTGTATTTACCGCTTTGTTCCCTTTTCATACCTGGGTTCCGGATGGTCACTCTTCTGCGCCAACAGCGGCTTCTATGTTCCTTGCCGGAATATCAATGAAGTTGGGCGGTTACGGTGCATTGCGTGTTGCCATGTATCTGATGCCGGAAGCAGCGCAACAGTATTCATGGATAATTGTATTGTTGGCAACCATTGCCATTATTTATGGCGCTTTTGCGACATTGATGCAAAAGGATTTGAAATACATGAACGCATATTCATCCGTTAGCCACTGTGGATTTATTTTACTTGGTATCGGTATGCTCACAAAAACGGCAATTATTGGTGCAGTCATGCAAATGGTATCACACGGTGTAATGACAGCCCTTTTCTTCGGTGCTATCGGGATGATTTACGAACGTACACATACACGGCAGATATCTGAATTGGGTGGATTGTTAAAAACACTTCCTTTCCTCGGAACAGTTTATATTATTGTTGGTTTATGTTCATTGGGTTTGCCGGGCTTAAGCGGATTTGTTGCGGAAATGACCGTATTTATTGGTTCATGGCAACGTCCGGATGCTTTCCATCGTATTGCAACCATACTTGCAGCAGCATCTATTGTGGTAACAGCCGTCTATATTTTACGGGCAGCAGGTAAAGCGGTAATGGGGCCAATCGTGAATGAACATTTTCAGCATTTGAAAGATGCATCCTGGAACGAAAAAATGGCATCAATATTATTAATCGCAGCTATTCTGGCAATCGGAATTGCACCTTTCTGGTTGTATAATTTAATTGCACCGGATGCACAATATATAATGGAAAACATTGCTAGAAGCGTTACTGGAATTTAAGATATGAGCACAGACTTTTTTATATTAATGAAATCTGAATTGGGCTTAGCGCTCATCATTTTCATTTTACTCACCCTTAAAGTTTGGGATGGTATTAAAGATAATACTACCTGGCTGCATATTACCAATTTCTTATTACTTCTTAATTTGGTATTAGGTTTTATTTTAAATACTCCGGGAGAGCTTTTCAACGGGATGTATCATACCAACAACATTATTTTTCTTGAAAAAAATATTCTGAATTTAGGAACCTTCCTCATTTCTTTACAGGCATTCGATTGGCTGAAAACTCACAAACATGTGTCTGAATTTTATATTTTATTATTAACCACCTTGCTTGGGATGTTCTTCATGATTTCAAGCGGTAATTTTTTAATGTTCTACCTGGGTCTGGAACTGGCATCCATTCCGCTTGCTGCAATTGTGAATTTTGATCTTGAAAAAATAAAATCTTCCGAAGCCGCTGTAAAAATGATTCTTTCATCAGCCTTTGCTTCCTGCATCATGTTGTTTGGTATTTCTATGCTATACGGAACAACAGGGACACTCAGTTTTGTTGAGCTTCCTAAATTGATTACCGGTGGAGGTTTGCAGATAATGTCATTGATTTTTGTGTTCACTGGTTTTGCTTTTAAAATTTCATCGGTACCATTTCACCTTTGGACAGCTGATGTTTATGAAGGTGCACCGGTTTCTGTAACGGCTTATCTATCAGTAATTTCAAAAGCAGCTATTGTTTTTGTATTTATTTCAATCCTGCATACCTTGTTTGCCAATTTTGAAAGCATGTGGTACAATATTTTGTTCCTTACCATTATACTTACCATAACTGTCGGAAATCTTTTCGCAATCCGTCAGAACAACATAAAGCGTTTCCTTGCATTTTCATCTATTACCCAGGTTGGGTATATTCTATTGGGCTTATCGGCAGGCAACCAGATGGGAACAACAGCAACTATTTATTTTTTAATGGTGTATATTTTCTCCAATCTTGGTGCATTTGGTGTAATAGGGCTTGTTTCAGCTTATGCAAACAAGGAAAACATCAGTGATTACGCAGGTTTCTATAAAAACAATCCTTTCCTAAGCTGGATAATGACCATCTCTTTATTTTCTTTGGCAGGAATTCCTCCAACAGCGGGCTTTTTCGGGAAAATGTTTTTAGTAACCGCAGGAGCTAGTCACGGAAATTATATCTTGGTAATCATCGCTGCCTTAAATATGATTGTTTCATTATATTATTATCTACGTGTAGTAAAAGCAATTTTTATTGACCCGAATGAAGCACCAATTGAAAAAGTTGGAGGAAGTTTTTCTGCAAAATTTGCTTTGATAATTTGTATGATTGGTGTGGTTGCTACAGGTTTTGCAAGTTGTATTTATAATTATATTAATAACCTCACCCCTTAATCCCCTCTCCAAAGGAGAGGGGGCGAAAGGTGAGCTGATTTTTTTACAAGCCTCTCCCCGTGGGGAGAGATTAAGAGAGGGGTTTATTTAAACTATTTTACCATGTCACTAAATGCAAATTATACTTTCGAAGACCTTGGAGATGTTAAATGCTCCATTATTGAAAAAAATTGCAAACCTGAACGTGTTGAATTTTTAAAAAAGCTATTGGAATTTAATGGCTTTACTGTTGTTGTTGTAAAAAGTCCCCCTCCAAAAGCTGCTGCTAAACCAGCTGCTGCTGCTGCAACTACTGATGCTCCGGTTCAAACAGCTCCTTTGCCACCCGAAACATTTACTATTGGAGTTACTGACTTGACCTTTAACCCTATTAACGGGATGTACAACCGTCAATTAAATACTCCCGACGGACGCACTGTTACACCTTGGTATTGGAAACAAAAGGAAACAGTATCAAACGACGATGTTTGGTATTGGAAAAAGCGGTAAGATTTTTTGATTTTTTTGTTAGAAGGAGTGAAATAAAATCCCGACCTGCAGGGTTAACGAAGAAAGATTCTGGTAATGCTACCCATTCTTCTTCCCTGTCATACTTTCAATCACTACTTTTATTATCCCAACACTTTTGATATTTTTTTCGGTATAATCAAACTTTGAATTACCAGTATAATGTTTCATGATAATATCCAATGATTTCTTTTTCTCCTCTGCATCATCAATAATAGAAGCCTTTCCAAAACCAATGACACTAGAATAATGCATCTTCCAGCCGATGCAGGCGTGCTCTCCCTTTATCAATTCTGTGTCAACTTCAATTTCAAAACATACATTATTATTTTTTTTAATAACATCTATTTTCTTACCGGCTTTAGCACAATGAAAATGAAGTTCATTGTTTTCATAACCAAAATTTAATGGGACAATATAGGGTTGATCATTACTGGATAGGCCTAAGCGGCATATAATTGCTTTTTTTATAATGTCTTCTATTTCTTCCTTATTTTTTATTTCTTTCTCTTTTCGTCTCATGTATTGAAAGCACTCCTGTTGAATATCTATTTATACCAGTATCAAATATAATAGTTCCCATGCTCCTTCCCCTTGTGAAGTACCGGGGATGAAGTCAAAATCGCTCTTCATTATAAAAAGTTTTGTAAAACCTCTACTTCGCTTTCACCAATTTCGGGTACATTTTTTCCCGTAGGGCTTTTACCCCTTCATCAGTGATATACTCATCATATGTCATGCGCTTATCGATGATGCCACTAGGTGTTAATTCAATTACACGATTGGCAACAGTTTGCACAAACTCATGGTCATGTGAAGTAAAAAGGGCTAAATGTTTCCAATCTTTCAAGGCATTATTAAATGCGGTAATCGATTCGAGATCTAAATGGTTGGTAGGTTCATCCAGTATCAAACAGTTGGCATTGGTAAGCATCATGCGGGAAACCATGCAACGAACTTTTTCCCCACCGGAAAGCACGTTCGATTTTTTTAATGTTTCTTCACCTGAAAATAACATTTTCCCTAAAAATCCCCGAATATAAGTTTCGTCTTTATTAACCGAAAACTGGCGCAACCAATCGATCAGATTTAAATCTTCAGTGAAAAATTTAGAATTTTCATTTGGCAAATACGATTTGGTGATAGTACCTCCCCAGGTACAAGTTCCTGAATCCGCATTAATTTCATCAAACAATATTTCAAAAAATGAGGTAATGGCAACATGTTCTTTCGAAAGAATAACAACCTTATCGCCCTTGGTTAAAGTAAATGTAATGTTTGAAAAATAGGGTGTACCTTCAGGTGAGCTTTTTGAAAGTTTTTCAACAGCAAGCAGCTGATCACCGCAATCACGATCGGCTTTAAAAATAATGCCGGGATATTTTCTGGCACTTGGTTTAATTTCATCAATCACTAATTTTTCCAACAACTTTTTACGGCTTGTTGCCTGCCTTGATTTGGACGCATTGGCACTAAACCGCTCCACAAAATCCTGAAGTTCTTTGCGCTTATCTTCCGTTTTTTTATTCTGATCGGAACGCTGACGCAAGGCCAACTGGCTGGATTCATACCAGAACATGTAGTTGCCTGTATAAATAGAAATTTTATTAAAATCAATATCCGCAATGTGGGTACAAACAGCATCCAGGAAGTGACGGTCGTGGGAAACAACAATAACAGTATTTTCGAAGTTGGCTAAAAAATTCTCCAGCCAGTTGATAGTTTCAACATCTAAATCGTTGGTGGGCTCATCTAATAACAAAATATCAGGATTACCAATAATGGCTTGAGCAAGTAAAACACGTACCTTTTCTTTCCCATTAAGTTCGTTCATTAATTTATTGTGGTATCCTTCTTTCACACCTAAATCACTCAACAAATTTGCTGCTTCGCTTTCGAAATTCCAACCATCCAGTTCGGCAAATAAATTCTCAAGTTCGGCAGCTTTTACGCCATCAGCATCACTAAAATCGGGCTTCGCATAAATAGCATCTTTTTGCTGCATGATGCCCCAAAGCTCTTTGTTGCCCATCATTACTGTCTGCAATACAGGAAATTCATCAAACGCAAAGTGATTTTGACTTAACACACTCATGCGATCACAGGGTGTGATGGAAACCTGTCCGGTAGTAGGTTCAATTTCGCCTGAAAGAATTTTCAGAAAAGTTGATTTACCCGCACCATTAGCGCCAATTACACCATAACAGTTGCCGGGAGTAAACTTTAAACTAGCTTCGTCAAATAATACACGTTTGCCATAACGTAAAGAAAGGTTGGATACTGAAATCATTTTAAATTTTTATTATTAAAGAAATTGGAATTATTGAAATTGTTTTTATTTGGGCGTTCCTTTCCAGAAAAATGGAAAGGCGGGCTTTCCGCTTCAATCTTTTCTAAAAAGAAAAGGATTTACGCTGCAATCCCTAACGCAGCATTAATAATCAAAGAGTCACGAATATTTTATTAATAGCATACCCAAACTTGAAATGATAATATTTACTTTCGCTCGTTAATTAAAGTTCCTGTTTACTATGCATAAAACATAAAACAGGGTATCAAAGGTAGTGAATTTTCTGCAATTATGAGTTGGTAAAGGTTTTCAATTTATTGATGGGGGGCAATTCTCTAAATTGGTGGGCACAAATTTAAATAGGTTTGATGAAGGGAATCAAGGTGAAGCCCTTTTCGGCTTCTGTATTTTTTGTTGAATTCAAGCATTGAATAAATAGGACAACCATAAACGGCCTCACATTGTTTATAAACTTCAGGAATAAACTACTCTGTTCTGAAAGTGCAGAGGTTTAAATTAAAGAATGAAATTCTTTTAACAAAGCTAATTTAAAACGTCATTGCGAATCACGCTTTTGGGGCGTGATGAAGCAATCTCACACCAGTAAATGAGATTGCGGAGTTTATCCTGAGCCTGACGAAGGGATCGCGAAAAGCGCTCTCGCAATGACGGCAATATTGAAATTTTGTAGAAACTGAAAGTCTTGCAATGAAAATGCATAGTTTTGAACTAACGAACTGAAACAATAAATATCGAACAAAGGGCAGCACTTAGATTTTACAGTGTTTCATAAGGTGCAGCAAGCCGTAACACTATTTAATATGTCGGTACCCTGCACCTTTAAATTAAATTCTGATCATTTTTACTGCAAACATTATGGTGCCCCGCATCTCTCTTTTATAATATAGCAATGATTCACCGAAGATGTGTCAGATTTCAAAATTGCCAGAGGAAAATTAAACTACGTATTGCTGCTCATTTATCAATGTATTTAAGACTTGTTACTGAAGATGTTGCGTAAGGGATTCCTTCGGCAAGCTCAGGATAAATTCCGCGTAAATCCTTTTCTTTTTCAGAAAAGATTGAAGCCCTTCGACGCCGCTCAGGATAAACTCCAGCCCGACCCTTTCTTATTTCAAGAAAGGGAAACGCCCAAATAAATTATGCCATTATTTTATCCGTATTAAAAAAGGAAAGGGGACTTAATCGATAAAATTTTAATTGCTTATCTGCTTTAGACATGCTGTCTTTTATTGTTTTGTAATTCC
>JAVHPR010000418.1:0-8042 GCA_036170695.1 Bacteroidia bacterium | reverse complement strand
TACAGAGTTAAGTTGTTGACAATCAAATTGTTAATAACACCGAAACTTTAGTAAACATTACTTAGGGAAAAGACTCTTTATTAAAATTTGCCAATCAAGAATTCAAATTCTCAGATATTAATTTTTCTTGTTCGCAAAACTGTGCGAAATCCATACATTTGTTCTCTATAAATAATTTAGAAAAAAATCACATTATGAACATAGATTTTCTTGATGGTAATGAAATGGTTGCATTGGGAGCTTTTGAAGCCGGATGCAATTTTTTTGCCGGATACCCTATCACTCCTGCAAGTGCGATACTTCAACAAATGATTGATGATTTGCCTAAGCATGGTGGTGTTGCTATTCAGGCAGAAGATGAAATTGCTTCCATCGGTTTTTGTCTGGGCGCTTCCATGACAGGAAAAAAAGCGCTGACAGCCACCAGTGGCCCCGGTCTTAGCTTGTATTCCGAAAATATTGGTTTAGCAATTATGGGTGAAACACCAATTGTAATTGTTGATGTTCAGCGACACAGCCCTGCAACAGGTTCTGCAACTAAAGACGGTGCAAGTGATATTCAGTTTGCACGCTGGTCAACATCCGGAGGTTATCCTATTATTGCTTTGGTTCCAACCACGGCGGAAGAGTGTTATACACTGACTATTCAGGCATTTAATTATGCCGAACAATATCGTACTCCTGTGTTTGTGCTTTCCAGCAAAGAAATTGGAATGACCAGAACCCGTATTGACTGGTCAAAAATTAAGAAACCAGAAATCGTAAACAGGACTTATCACAAAGCTTCGGATGGGCCGTATATTCCATATCGTTTTGAGAAGAGCGAGGATATTCCTCCATTTGCTGCCTACGGTGGTGAAGAAATTACACGTTATACTACATCCACACATGATGAAACGGGTAATTTACTTGGCGATCCGGTAAAGATTCAACGGATGATGGATCATTTAAACAAAAAAATTGACGGAGATAAAATTTCACTGGTAGTAAAGGATTTTGAAGAAGGCGCTGAAACACTTATTGTTTCTTATGGTGTTACTTCACGTACCGCTAAGGAGGCCATTTTAATGGCAAGAGCCAATAACATTAAAGTATCATCGCTGATCATTCATTCCGTTTGGCCTGTTCCTGAAAAGGAAATTAAAAATGCAATGAAAAATATTAAGAAAGTTATTGTTCCGGAAATGAACCCCGGTCAGTATATTTTTGAAGTACAGCGCCTTATTAACGACAATGTTAAATTGGTTGGTGTAAATACAATGGATACACGCCTTATCAATCCTGAAAAAATTTATCAGGCAATTGTAAGTTAAGAGAATGTCATTTCGACTGAAGGGAGAAATCTTGTTTCTCTTTAAAAAGATTCCTCCGCTGCGGTCGGAATGACATTATAGATATCAATAAATAATTTGAAATTATTTTCATCGTTCAATTAAAAATAGAACACCATGAGCCTTACAAAATCTACTTTTCTTTTCGAAGATAAAAAATTCCCATTTTGTCCTGGTTGCGGACACACGGTTAGTGCAAATTTTTTGAACAAAGCACTTGTCGCTCTGGAGGTCGACCCTACACAAACAGTTATCGTTACTGATATTGGCTGTGTTGGATTAACCGATCATTATTTTCATATCAATGCTTTTCATGGTTTGCATGGCCGTTCCATTACTTATGCAACAGGTATAAAACTTGCAAATCCTGAATTAAATGTGATTGTTTTGATAGGTGATGGCGGACTGGGTATTGGCGGAGGGCACTTTATCAATGCAGCCCGCAGGAATATTGGCATCACTGTTCTGGTATTTAATAATTTTAATTACGGAATGACCGGTGGACAGCATTCTACCACTACCCCAATGCATGGAATCACCGCTACAACCCCTGACGGTAATGATGAAAATCCAATGGACATTTGTGCGCTTGTAGGTGCTGTTAATGGTTCATTTGCGGCACGTACAACTGTTTATGAAAAGGATTTACATGAGATAATGATTGCGGCCATCAAACATAAAGGGTTTTCGGTTGTTGATATCTGGGAACCTTGTACAGCTTATTTCACTAAGAAAAACAACATGGATAAAGCAGGAATCAATGGTATGATGACCGCTTTAAACTATGGAAAAGGAATAGTAATAAATAAAGACAGGGAAGAATTAACCGAAAAAATTAAAAAGCACATCGCCTTAGCGGTTACTAGTGTTACACCAAAACAAATTGAAGCAAAACAATTCAAACATAATTTAAAAAAGAAAACAAGTCTGGTAATAGCGGGTAGTGCTGGTGAGAGAATAATATCTTCCTCATTTCTTTTAGCATATTCAGGAATAATTTCAGGTTTGTTTGTTACTCAAAAAGACGATTTCCCAATTACAATAATGACAGGATATTCTGTTTCTGAAATTATTTTCTCGGATCAGGAAATTCTTTATACCGAAATTGATCGGCCTGATTATATGTTCATCCTCTCAATGAATGGCTATGAGCGCGTTAAAAGCCGAATCCAGCCCTCAACAATTATCATTGCAGATGAATCCTTAAACATGGATGAATTGCTGAAAGGGAAGGTAGAACCAAAGAATATAATTAAAATCCCTATTGTAAAAGAAGCAAGAATCATTGATAAAAATTACGCTGTGATGATTGGTTTAGCTGCCTTTCTGCAACATTCAAAACTATTTAACCAGGAAGCTTTTATTGAAGCAATTAATACAAAAAACAAACCTGCGTTTATTGAAAAGAGTCTGCAAGCCATTGAAGTTGGGCAGAAGATGCTTGCTAATTATGCGGTGAGTTAATTGGAGCAGAGGTGTTTTTATTTCGGACTTTTTATAAAATTTGGTAAGCAATGCTGACTTGGGGTTATATCATTATTTTATGAAGCCGTCGCTCATATTTCGACAGGATCAATATGACTCGCACGCAGTCAAGGCGCACTAATACAGGAATTCTCATATTAAAAAGCGCTAATAATATAATGAAACGAGTATTCATACTTCTTACATTATTAATTTTATTTTTCCGCATTCAGGGGCAAAACCTTATTGTAAATCCGGGTTTTGAAAGCGGTATTACGGGATGGTATACATTTTCAACAGATGCTCAAAACTCATCTGAAACAGTAGTTACAACACTACCGCATAGTGGATCTTCATCATTGAAAATCAGTATTAACAGTTCTACTGTTATTTCGGCAGGTGCTTTGCAGAGCCTTACAGTAATTCCTTTACAACGTTATTTTTTAGAATATTATGTAAGAACGGATTCAGTAAATATGGAAAGTTCTATATATCCATATCTTAGTTTTGGAGATACAGTTGTAAATTATGAATATGGGCTGGTTCCTATACGCGGAACTACAGGATGGAGACGCTTTCAATCGCGTTTTACAATTCCGCAAGGAACAAACAGTAAATTGGATTTGTTTTTTATTTTTTCCGGAACACGCGGCAGTGCGTATTTTGATGATATTTCATTTACCCCTGTAACAGATACGGCATGGTCGAACTTTAACATTGATTTGAGCGGGAATGCCGGCCTGATAAAAAACTTTTCAGGAACAAATACAGGTCCGGTAAAAACGAATGGATCAATTGATCTGACAACCGCTTTCCAGCAGACAAGCATCAACTATGTAAGAACCCATGATTATTACGGTGCTTGTGATATTTCTACCATTTTCCCTGATAGCAGTAGAAGCGCTTCTGATTCCACTGCTTATAATTTTTCATCTTCTGATTTGGTTATTAATGGTATCGTTAATGCAGGAAGTAAAATATTATTTCGTTTAGGTGAAAGTTTTGAATCCCCTTCATTACATAATGCTCCTCCATCTGATATGAATAAATGGGCGGATATATGTTTGCACATTGTAAAACATTATAACGAAGGCTGGAACAATGGATATACCTATAACATTAAAGAATGGGAAATATGGAACGAGCCTGATGCACCTATATTCTGGTCGGGAACTGTCAATGATTTTATTAAACTTTACCGCCTTACTTCCCGAAAATTAAAACAACATGACGGTACATTGATTATCGGTGGCCCAGCTATTGCTTCAGTATTCAGCGAACAATTTTTAAACACATTTTTAGATTCAGTAAGTGCAGAAAATTTACCGTTCAATTTTTTCTCCTATCATTTTTATTACATTGCTAATCCATATCATTTTAAATATGTTGATTCCTTAGCTCAGGCAATGCTTTACAGTCATGGTTTATCCTCTGCAAAGAGATATGTATCAGAATGGAACACATTGTTTTTTACTGGAAATATCAGCCAGTTAGCGGTGTGGCATGACGATCCCTATATTTCATCGCAGATTGCGTCTGTAATGAATTACTGGCAGGATAACGGACCTGATAAAGCATTTTTTTATAGAACCGATCAATATTTATTTGGTTTGTTTGATGAGTGGACAGGCAAATATACCTTTGCCGGCAGAACTTTTCAGGCCGTGAATAGCATGAATGAAACGCCAAACCGCCTACCTGCACTTGGAGGAGATAGTTTAGGAAAAACAATTTTAGCAGGAAAATCGATAACCGGCGACAGCACAAATATTTTAATTTCTGACTGTGGTTCGGGTGCGAATGGCTATAATGTGAATTTGAATAATATGGCTGCTGGTGAAAGTTATTTATATCAACTCTATCGTGTTGTTGTTGCAGATTCACTTTCTGAACTATTTTCAGGGCTTTTGACGGCGACCAACAAAACAATTTCAGTAAATGCAATCCCTCCTTATACTGACATAATCCGATTAAAAAAACAGTCCATTTCAGGAGTTCGCAATCTGTCAGATTCAAAACACTCATTTATTGTTTTTCCAAATCCAGCAACAGATAAGCTAACCATTGTTTTTCCTGACAACCAAATTACAAACGAAAAAATTCAAATTTGTAACTCAATGGGCTTGCTGGTAGGGGAAATTCAAGTATCACATTCTACACAGATCAATATCATTGGTTTACGAAAAGGTCTTTATTTTATTCGTTTGAAAAATTATCCGGATGAGGTGCAAAAATTTATAAAACAATAGCCCTTCCCGCATTACGAGGAGGGCTATTAGTTTAAATAAGTTTGAATTAATCCAGTCTCAAATCCACATTACAGATTTTTAATTGACACTTGTTTTATCTAATTGCTGTCAATTTATTATCCGCTGCAGCCACATACATTTGTATTTGTGTAAGGCTGTTCAGGACGGAGAAGTTACTGTATCTTCCGATATTATCCGGCTCAATGTCTAATATTGAATGGTCAATCGGAATTTTATTCTCTAAACTAATTGCAGCCGAAGCATTGTATTTAATTATTTCTGCTTTAAGATCATATAGTAACCTGATTCCAGCACCGTTTTCAAAAAAATGCGATCCGAGGTTTCCTTCTTCCATATAGATACCAATGCTTTCAAAGTCTTTTGGTATGGATTTATAACCGATTGCGCTCTCCAAAATCAAACTCTTTAATTGTTCAGATAAAGTATTAATTTTTTCGGCTAAACTATTCTGAGTCCCATTTTCCTTTTGATCTCCGCCAGATTTGTTTTGTATTTTTTTAAGCAAGTCCTCACTTTGGATGTAACTATACATTTTTATTTGATCTTGTTTGACCGCAGGCCGGATATTTACCATTGTAAACAGAAGACCAGATGCACCTATTAATATAATAGTGGTAACAATGGTGTTAAATTTTGTTTCCGGATTTCGGATGCCTGTAAAAAAATATGCAGGAATGAGAATAAAAATGGAAATGCAGATAGATATTATCCAAAACATTCCCTTACCTGGCCAGTGCATAACTGCAAATAGTGTTGCCCAACATAGGAAAACGCCTAATACTGCACTTATTGCCAAAATAAATTTATCCCGCTTATTGCTGTTGTCTTTTGTCTTTAATATTATCATCAATGGAAGAAATAATAAACTCATGGTTCCTATTCCTAATACTAACATTACTGAAGCTCCAGGCCAGTGCATAATTTTAAACAAGGAGCCTAGTATAATTACTGCGGCGGAAAATATCCCGCTCCTAATCATTGTTTTTTTCATGGCGTAATAGTTTTTAAAGGTTAGTAATAAATTGGTTTCTTCTTCAATTTCTTTCAATTCCTTTTTAAAAAACCTTAGAATCGTTTTGTGATAGAAATCTTCAAAGTCCCCTTCCGGTTCTAACTCACACTCTATAATACAACAAACATGATCAAGGAGGTTTAGCTGCAGGTCCTCCATCTCAACTCCGCGGATTTTGATATCGTTGAGAATAAAATCTATTTGTTGGTCACTAAGTGCGTACATTATCCTAATTGTAGATTAATGTCTAATAAAAATTTCATCGTATTGATGAAGTCGGCAAATTCATTCACTTTTTCGGTGGCATTGATTTTGCCTTTGGGTGTAAGCTTATAATATTTGCGTACACGCTTTCCAATATTTACTATTTCGGTGGTAACAACTCCGTCGTCTTCCAAAGCATGAAGTGTCGGATATAATGCTCCTTCCGTTATCTGGATTTTATTACCAGTTAAATCTTTCACCCTTTGGGTGATTTCATATCCGTACATTTCTTTGTTGTCGGATAATAACTTTAAAACAATCGTTTTTAAAGTTCCTTTTATTAGTTCTGATGAATACATAAGACAAATATACATAAGAATGTTATGTATCTACAAATTATGTATCAATTATTTTTAATTTATTTTTTAATATGCTGATTAACAGTTTGGTAGAAAACTGGATAAAGTGAAAGTTTTTCAATTTTTTTTAAACAGAGTGAATTATCTAAATTTCGTAAATAATAAAAATAATATCCTTGTCTGAAACTTTGCCACAAGATAAATAGGTTGTCAATTCTATATCTTGTGGAAGAAAAAATTTTTCCAATTCATTAATAAGTTATAATAATCAGCATCTTTTTCTTTTGTCTTGATACAAAAGAAACAAAAAATCAAGAAAAGGTCATCGGCTCACGCACATTCTGACACGGCCTCCGCAACCTTTTCTGGCTATCGCACCTTTCTAATTGCACATTTGTTTTGCAAGAAATAAACTTAACAAGCTGTTGATTACTCGCAACTAAATACTCTATTAAGTTGTTGCAAAGTTGCTGATAAGAATAAAAAATAATTTTATTTTGAACAATAGCTGAGAGCATTTTCAGCATTATTGTAGTTTTGTCACAATTTTAAATTCTACCTGGAGAATTGTTGTGAAAAATGTATAGTTGAAGCGTTTTACGATTAAATCGATATTCAAAGAATGAAATATTTTATTACACTGTTATTAGTTTCATTTTCAGTTTGCTTCGGTTTTGCTCAGGACGAGGAAGATGCATTTCAAACTCTGAAGGGGAGAGTGATTGACAAAGATTCTAAAACACCGCTTTGGGGCGCGATGGTGATTCTGATTGATTCCACGAAGTTGATGGGTAATATTACCGATTCGGGCGGATATTTTAAAATTGAGAATGTGCCAGTCGGCAGGCAAAGCATCAAGATTAAATATATTGGCTACGAAGAATTACTGATAAATAATGTATTGGTTACCTCAGAAAAAGATATTTCTTTAACTATACAAATGACCGAAACGGCGCAGCAAATGAATACCGTAACCATAGTAGCCACCATAGATAAAGACAAAGCGCTCAATTCAATGGCATCAGTGAGTGCGCGATCATTTAGTATCGAGGAGGCTGAACGATATGCAGGCGGCATCACCGACCCAGCACGCATGGCACAGGCGTATGCAGGGGTTGCGGCTACTTCAAACGGGAATAATGAAATTGTGGTGAGAGGAAATTCCCCTCGTGGGCTGTTGTGGAGGATAGAAGGCATTGAGATTTCGAATCCCAATCATTTTCAGGAAGACGAGGGTGCAACAGGAGGTGGAGTATGCATACTCAGTTCAAATATAATTTCCAATTCTGATTTTTATACCAGCGCTTTCCCTGCCGAATATGGTAATGCGCTATCAGGTGTATTTGATCTTAGGAATTGAGACAAAATAACTTTTACAAGTTTGTTGTCGCATTTCAATAAA
>JAVHPR010000417.1:0-8060 GCA_036170695.1 Bacteroidia bacterium | reverse complement strand
AAAACAATAAAAGACAGCATGTCTAAAGCAGATAAGCAATAAAAATAAAATAGTTTTTTCGAATGAGTTCTGAAGAAAATAAAAAAAACATTAAACGTCGGGAGTTTATTCGAAAAGGAATGCAATTTTCTATACTTGCCGGACTGGGAGCTATTGCGGCGGGTGTTCTTACAAAATCTTTTACAGGGAAATATGTCTGGCAACTCGATACAAAAAAATGCACTCAATGCGGCAGGTGCGCCACCAGCTGCATTAAAAAACCTTCGGCTGTAAAATGTTTTCATGCATATGATATGTGCGGTTACTGCGATTTATGCGGAGGGTTTTTTAAGCCTGGTACGCAGGATTTAAGCACTGCTGCCGAAAATCAACTTTGTCCGACAGCGGCAATCAAACGGAAATTTATTGAGGAACCTTTTTTTGAATACGACATTGATAAAGAATTATGTATTGGATGCGGTAAGTGTGTAAAGGGATGCGGCTCTTTTGGGAATGGATCGCTTCAGTTACAGGTTGATCAGCATAAATGTGACAATTGTAACGAATGTGCGATTGCCCGCGATTGCCCTTCGGATGCATTTTCAAGGATGCCTGTTTCTGAAGCGTATTTGATGACGGGGTTGAGATGGAATAATAAAAAATGAAAATGAAAAAGAAAAAGAAAAAGAAAAGGGAATTTGGATGGTATTAAAGTTTTTTATTTCGTGCTCTCTGACAGGGTTTCAAACCCTGTTAGAGGTAAATACAATTTGGGCATAAAATCTAAATATAACCCTAACAGGGTTTGAAACCCTTTCAGGGGGTGCTATTCGATACTTTTGATATAATTTTAAAGCCTGATATAGATTAATATAATTTGCTTTTAAAATCTTTATTAACCCTAACAGGGTTTGAAACCCTGTCAGGGTATTGTTTTATAATACTTTTAAGAATCAAATGAGAAGAATCAATCGCATATTTATTTTTATTCTCTTTTCAATTCTTTCATTGCAGACTATTGATTTATCTGCAAAGAACAGATTTCCCAAACCGGAATTTGAATCAGGGCATGTTCAGCCGGAAACAATTACCCCTGGTCCGAGAGCACTTATTCTTGAATATCTGGATGTAATCGTACTCATCGCTTCATTATCTTTAATCACCTGGGTTATTTTAAAAAAACGATCAAGGAAAGGCGTTTTCTGGATGTCGGTTTTTTCAATTCTGTATTTTGGTTTTTATCGTGAAGGCTGCATCTGTGCTGTTGGTTCTATTCAAAATGTTACACTGGCACTTTTCAAAAGCAGTTATCATATTCCGATAACTGCTCTTTTATTTTTTGTAATTCCTGTGCTTTACACGCTTTTCTTCGGTCGTACATTTTGTGCTGGAATATGTCCATTAGGAGCTGTTCAGGATATTGTTGCCTTTCGTCCATTGTCTATAATAGCCTGGTTGGAGAAAGTGTTGGGTATAATACCATTTATATATTTAGCATTAGCTATTCTGTATGCAGCCACAGGAACGGATTTTGTTATTTGTCGATATGACCCGTTTGTTGGATTTTACCGGCTTGATGCTACTTTTACCATGTTTGCCATTGGTGGAATATTGCTTTTGATTGGGATATTTATTGCCCGGCCCTATTGCAGGTTTTTATGCCCTTATGGTGCATTATTAAACCTGGTCAGCCGTTTTTCATTTAAGCACATGACTATTACTCCGGCAGCCTGCATTAATTGCCGCTTATGCGAAAATTCATGTCCTTTCGGTGCAATAAATATGCCCGCACTTGTTAAGGAGAAAGAAAAAACAGAAGTTATTGTTAGGCGATATATCCTTTTAAGCATTTTGGTTCCTGTGCTGGTTTTTGCCGGAGGCTATGTGGCATCTAACTTTCATGAAAATCTGGCGATGGTAAATCCTAAAGTGAAACTTGCCAATGAATTAATGAACAATACCAATTATGGTTTAAAAAATAAAGAAGCCATTGAAATTACAGGTTTTAAATCATCAGGGCAATCTGTGGAAAAGCTATATTCTGAAGCGAATGCAATAATTCATGAGTTTTATGTAGGCAGCTGGTTTTTAGGTGGATTCATTGGTCTTGTGTTTGGTTTAACATTAGTAAGTTTAACTGTATTTAAATATCATTCGGACTATACTCCCAATAAGGCAACATGCCTCAGCTGTGCAAGGTGCATGGATTCCTGTCCGGTAATAACTGAGAAGAAATGATAAAAGAGTTTAAACAAAATAATGGGCAAACCAGCTTCTGGAAAGCGATAATGATTATTGTAGGAGTGTTTTCGTTTGCCGTTTGTATTCTGTTAATTGCAAATTATTTTCAGATAAACCGCGCAGATCCCGTAAATACAACGGTTATAAATTCACTTGTTGAAAGGCTAAATCAGAATCCTGGTGATCAATCTTTGAGAAATGAGATAAGAGAATTTGATTTATTAGCACGTAAAGCATATTTCACTAACCAATGGCAGATACGGTTTGGAGGATATTTATTTTTGGCTGGTGTTATTTTATTTATTATTTCTTTGCTGATGTTTGATTCACTTACTAAAAAAGTGGAACCGGTTGCTTATCCTCTGGAAAATAAATTAGTCAGCACACAAAAAAATGCCCGTAAATGGATTTCAATCGGAGGTATTATTTTGGTCATAGTTACATTAGCCGCAGCCTTTCTGACCCATAAGGAAATTGGAAACAAATTCGCACAAAAAATAATTTTAGTTGACAAACTGAATATATCAGATTCGATACAACACAATTCAGGTAAAATTGAGACCTCTGACACAACAAAACAACGAAGTGTTAGTCCTGTTGCTGACTCTTCTCAAGCAACGGTTGCTAATTCAACAGAGTATCCAACAGCTGCAATGAAATGTAATTTCCCCTCCTTCCGTGGTCCCGGTGGAAATGGTATTGCTTATCAAAAGAATATTCCTGAAAGTTGGGATGGAGGCAGCGGAAAAAATATTAAGTGGAAAACAGCGATTCCCCTTGCAGGGTATAACTCGCCCGTTGTGTGGGGAAATAAAATTTTTCTGACAGGCGCTGACGGCTCAAAACAGGAAGTATATTGTTTTGATAAAAATTCGGGTACTATTATTTGGACGGCTGTAGTTAAAGGAATAAAGGGTTCACCGGATAAATCTCCTAAAGTTACTGAAAACACAGGATATTCTGCTCCTTCGGTAACAACTGATGGAGAAAAGGTATATGCGGTTTTTGCAAATGGCGATATTGTTGCATTGGATATGAGAGGAAAAAATGTATGGTCAAGAAACCTTGGTGTTCCTGATAATCACTATGGATATTCTTCGTCATTAGTTTTATTTGAGGATAAAATAATTGTTCAGTATGATCAGAGAAGTTCTGCAAATATTCTTGCGCTCTCCACTAAAACAGGTATTACAATCTGGAGTACTCCGCGCAAAGTGAGGATTTCATGGTCTTCACCGGTTATCGTTAACACAGGTTCACGAATAGAAATTTTATTAATTGCAGATCCTTGTGTTGCATCTTATGATCCATTAACTGGGAAAGAACTCTGGAAAATAAATTGTACATCAGGTGAAGTCGGTCCATCTGTGGCTTATGCGAATGGAATTGTTTTTGCAGTTAATGAATATGCGAAATTAGCCGCTATACAAATCGGCGATCAACCAAAGATACTTTGGGAAAATAATGACTATTTATCAGATGTCCCAAGTCCAGTGGCAACTGATAAGTATCTTATCATGGCAACAAGTTATGGCGAAGTGGCATGTTACAATCCTAAAACAGGGGATCTATATTGGCATCATGATTTTGGAACCGGTTCGTATTCCTCTCCAATTCTTGTGGGGGAAAAAGTTTATTTGATGGATAAAAAAGGAGTGATGCATATTTTTAAAACCGACAAGACTTTTAACCTGATTGGTGAATCTGCATTAGGCGAAAATACTGATTGTACACCTGCATTTGCGGATGGTAAAATTTTTATACGAGCTGGAAATAATCTTTATTGTATTGGTAAATAATTAGCAATTATTCCAAGCAGCCTGATTGATATGGTCCGCCCGCTTTCTCGACTCCGCTCGAAATGTCAACACGCGAAGTCATTTCGAGCGGAGTCGAGAAAGTGTGGAGGGTATAAAATTTGAATAAAATATATTTAAAATTGAAATAGATACCCTTTTTAATGAGTGTTGAGATGTTAAATATTGTTGACAGAATAGTTGCTGAGAAAGGGAAATCAGTTAATATGGTTATTCCTATTTTGCAAGCTATTCAAACGGAATTTAATTATCTGCCCGAATTAGCATTGGAAAGAGTCTGTCAAATCACAGATATAACACCTTCCCGCATTTACAGTGTTTCTACTTTTTATTCTCAATTCAGGCATCAACAGGCGGGCAAACATATCATCAATGTTTGTGTTGGAACCGCATGCCACGTTAAAGGTGCCATGCTTGTTTATGATGCATTCCGGAGAGAATTAAAACTTGATGATAAAAGCGATACAGATTCCGAAGGTTTGTTCACCGTTTTAAAAGTAGCCTGCCTTGGCTGTTGCACTATCGCGCCTGTTATTCAGATTGACAATATCACCTATGGTAATGTAACAACCGATAAAGTCAATGAAATATTACAGGATTTTTTAAATCAAAAAAATAATCAAAATTCAAAACGGAAAAATCATTTGCACGGTGAAAGTGCTGTAAAAGGTGAGATACGGATTGGATTAGGCTCTTGTTGCGTAGCAAGCGGAAGTTCAGATATAAAAGATGAACTGGAAAAAACATTGGACGAAAATAAAATCAATGTAAATGTGAAGCAGGTAGGGTGTATGGGAGTGTGCAATCAGGTGCCCATGATGGAAATCCACAAAGAGGACGAAACACCGGAAATATATACTAAAATCCAACTTGATGAAGTAAGGAAAATTATATTAAAACATTTTAAATCGGATAGTTTCATAACGGGATTAAAAAACCGTTTCTTTAATTTTTTTGAAAGCCTTTCAATAGCTGACGTTCCAGAAACAACGAAGAAGTATTCAAACGATCAGAGAGATACTCCTGTTTCTGAATTTCTTAACCGGCAGATAAATATTGCTGTTGAACATCGGGGAGCTATAAAGCCTTTGGATATTGATGAGTATATAAAATTCGAAGGGTTTGAAGCATTAAAAAAATGTTTGTTGGAATTAAATCCGGAAAAAATAATTGAAGAAATAAAACTTAGCGGCTTACGTGGAAGAGGCGGCGCTGGTTTCCCTTCCGGGCGAAAATGGGAATCAGTGAGGAGCGCAAAGTCAGATATCAAATACGTAATTTGCAATGGCGATGAAGGCGATCCCGGGGCATTTATGGACAGAATGCTGTTGGAATCGTATCCTTTCAGAGTTATCGAAGGAATGATCATTGCTGCTTATGCTGTGGGTGCATCGAAAGGGATATTTTATATAAGAGCAGAATATCATTTTGCCGTAAAACAAATAACTGCAGCACTTGAAATTTGCAGGCAGAAAAAAATCATTGGAACAAATATCTTTAACAGTAAATTTTCATTTAACATCGAACTATTTGAAGGGGCAGGAGCCTTTATTTGTGGGGAAGAAACGGCTTTAATTGCTTCGGTGGAAGGAGAAAGAGGCTTCCCTTCACTACGCCCTCCTTTCCCTTCTGAGAATGGATTGTGGGATAAACCCACCTTAATTAATAACACAGAGACATTGTCTTTGGTTTCCTGGATTTTTAGAAATGGCGCAGAAAAATTCAACAGCATCGGGACAGAAAAAAGTAAAGGGACAAAAGTCTTTGCTTTAGCTGGTAAAATAAACCGCGGCGGGCTTATTGAAGTACCCATGGGAACCTCAATAAAACAAATAGTTGAAGAAATTGGAGGAGGGATAGTAGGAGGTAAATCTTTTAAAGCCGTGCAAATAGGTGGCCCTTCCGGAGGCTGCATTCCTGCATCCTTGTCAGACATTTCCATTGATTATGAGTCGCTGCGGCAAGTTGGTGCAATGATGGGTTCCGGTGGATTGGTGGTGCTGGATGAAACAGACTGTATGGTTGATATCGCGCGTTATTTCTTATCTTTTACTCAGGAACAGTCTTGCGGAAAATGTACATTTTGCAGGATCGGAACCAGAAGAATGCTTGATATTTTAAATAAGATATGCAGTGGAAAAGGAAAGCCCGAAGACATCGATAATTTAGAGCAACTTTCGTTGAAAACAAAAACAGGAAGTTTGTGTGGCCTTGGCAAATCTGCACCCAACCCGGTTTTGTCAACAATTAAATATTACAGGCATGAATATGAATCCCATATTAATGGTGTTTGTCCAACAGGGAAGTGTAAAGAATTAATTAAATACAAAATAACTGCTGATTGTATCGGGTGTACAAAATGCGCACAGCGATGCCCTTCGGATGCTATTGAAGCAAAGCCGCATGAACTGCATTTTATTGATTTAGTGAAATGTATTAAGTGCGATATATGTAAACAAATTTGTCCGACAGGTGCGGTAATTACAATTTAGGATGGTAACAATAAAACTCGATAATATTGAAATAATAGTTCCGGCAGGAACCACCATTCTGAAAGCGGCAGAAAGGGCGGGAATTATTATTCCTACCATGTGTTATAATGAATCTGTCCCCAATCATGCATCCTGCATGGTTTGTGCCGTAAAAAACAATATTTCGGGTGAATTCATTCCTTCCTGTGAATCTAAAGTTCAACATGGGATGGATCTTAATTGCAATGCCCCGGAGGTTTTTGAATTTAGAAAAGATTCACTTGAACTTCTTTTAAGTGACCACGTTGGCGATTGTGAAGCGCCATGTCGTATTGGCTGTCCGGCCTTTATGGACATTCCTCAAATGAACCGTTTAATAGCAAAAGGAGAATTCT
Organism: Bacteroidia bacterium; assembly: GCA_036170695.1. Classification (GTDB taxonomy): domain Bacteria; phylum Bacteroidota; class Bacteroidia; order 2-12-FULL-35-15; family 2-12-FULL-35-15; genus 2-12-FULL-35-15. The sequence continues at coordinate 1,157 of JAVHPR010000417.1, read as the reverse complement.
CCAAAGCACTGGAAATTGTAAAAGAAGAAATTGCCTTGCCGCTTATTTTGGGTTACGTTTGCTCTGCTCCATGTGAAGGGGCTTGCAGAAGAAAACAAACGGGTAGTTCTGTTTCTATTTGTCAGCTTAAAAAATTTGTTGCCTTAGAGGATAGCAAAACCTGCAATAATTATTTACCGGAAAAACTTCATCTTACTGGGAAAAAGGTTGCCGTTATTGGTGCAGGAATAGCAGGAATGTCTGCCGCATTTCATTTGCTAAAATATGGCCACTCATGTGTGCTCTTTGATAAAAGTGAAAAGGTCGGTGGTTCTTTGCTAGGTTTGCCAGAGAATGAATTACCCAAGCATATTATAGAAACAGAGATTGAAATATTAAAACAATTTGGAGCAGAATTCAGGTTAAATTCTGATGTAACATTTGATCTCATTAAAAATGATTTTGATGCTGTAATTATGGCAACAGGGGAAAACAGCAAATATGCAAATCTTGAAATTAATGCCGATACATTTACCACAAATGAATCCAAATTATTTGCATGCGGATCTGTTATCCACCCGATAAAAATGGCCGTAAGGGCTGTTGCGCAAGGTAAAGCCGCCGCGCATTCGGTGCATTCCTTTTTATCGGGAAATATTCTTCAAAAACAGAAGCGAAAATTCAATTCAAAGTTTGGAAAGCTATACGAACAGGAAATTCCTGTATATCTGAAAGAATCAAAACCGGGTGAAAGTGAAAAACCTTCAAATGGTGATTTGCATGGATTCAATAAGGAGGAAGCTATTGCCGAAGCATTGCGATGCATGAGATGTGATTGCAGAAAATCAAGAACATGTAAGCTTAGAATAAATTCTGACCTGTACAACGCTAACCAACAGAAATATAAACTGGCAGAACGGAATAAAATAAGAAAACATTTCCAAAAAGAAGTGTTGGTATATGAGCCGGAAAAGTGCATTAAATGCGGCTTATGCATTGAAATAGTAAAACGTAATAAAGAGCTTACCGGACTGGCATTTATCGGTAGAGGTTTTGATATACATATTGATATTCCATTTAATAAATCATTAGAAGAGGCCATTGCCGGCGCAGCCATGGATTGTATAAATTGCTTATCTGCTTTAGACATGTAAAAAAATAGTATCTTAGCTCCTTAT
>JAVHPR010000416.1:0-1566 GCA_036170695.1 Bacteroidia bacterium | reverse complement strand
CCACATTTATAAATACAATTCCCCTAAAATATGGTTTTTAAGGCTCGACTAATTATGAAAATACTTTTACTCCACCAATATTTTTTAGAGGAAGATGATGCCGGTGGTTCCCGATGGAATGAAATGACGAAAACATGGACTGAGGAGGGACATGAGGTTACTGTTATAGCGGGTATGATGCATTATGGAGGTCATGAAAAAAGACCTGAATATAAAGGGAAATACTTTGTTAAAAAACAACAAGATAAGGTGCTGATTCATCGTACACATGTTTCAGAATCGTACAATAATGGTTTTATAGGACGTCTTTGGGGGTATTTTTCTTTTATGTTTTCTTCATTTTGGGCCGGTTTATTTAAAGTTAAAGGAAAATTTGATGTAGTGGTAGTCACTTCACCGCCATTGTTTGTAGGCGGTAGTGGTTACTTAATTTCTCTGTTTAAAAATATACCCATGGTTTTTGAAATCAGGGATTTATGGCCAGAATCGGCTATAGATACAGGGGTGCTTACGAATAAATGGATAATTAAAATGGCTTTTGCTTTTGAAAAATTTATTTATAAAAAGGCAACATTAATCAATGTTTTGACCCCAGCATTTTACAAAACGCTCCATGAAGTTAAAAATGTTCCCGAAAACAAGTTGTTGATGATTCCAAATGCAGCTGACTTTAGTCTGTCTGAAGAGTTACTTCAAAATTTTGACAGATCAATTTTTCGGAAAGAACACGATTTGGAAGGTCGGTTTGTGATTACTTATGTTGGAGCACATGGTATTGCGAATCATTTAGAGCAAATTTTAGATGCTGGAAAAGTCTTGGAAGATACCAACGTACTTTTTTTGTTAATTGGGCAGGGAATGGAAAAAGAGCGGTTGAAGCAATTGGCTTTGGATAAAAAAATAAAAAATGTCCGATTTGTTGATCCTGTGCCTAAAAAAGAAGTGTTTAAGTATATACTGGCCTCCGAAATGGGCGCTTCAGTGTTAAAACGAGTAGATACTTTTAAAACGGTTTATTCCAATAAAACTTTTGATTACTTCTCTTGTAAAGTCCCTATACTGATGGCGATAGATGGCGTGTCCAGAGAATTGGTAGATGCTGCAAAAGCAGGCACATATGTCGAGCCTGAGAATACGAATGAATACAACAGAATTATAAGAGAGTATTTGTCGAATCCTCAACGTTTAGAAGAAGAGGGGAAAAACGGCTACTTATATGCGAAACAAAATTTCGATAGAAATGTATTGGCTAAGCAGTATCTAAGCAGTATTGAAAAATTATAAAAATGTATAAAAACTATTTTAAAAGACTCTTTGATTTCACAGCTGCCTTAGTCGGTATTGTTTTATTGAGTCCCGTTTTTATTCTGGTGACGATTGGGCTTTATTTTGCCAATCAAGGCAAACCTTTCTTTTTTCAGTTACGTCCGGGCAAGGATGGGAAAATATTTAAGATTGTGAAGTTCAAAACGATGAACGACAAAAAAGACGCACAAGGCAATTTATTACCTGATGCAGCGCGATTGAACAATATTGGTAATTTTGTGCGCAAAACCTCTTTGGATG
>JAVHPR010000415.1:0-1572 GCA_036170695.1 Bacteroidia bacterium | reverse complement strand
GGGGTTACCTGAGCACATTCTGTGAATATGGAACATTTCTGCGGACATACAAAGCCGAGCAAGGTGTACTTACAGCAGGGCTAAATTATTTTACCAAGTTGTTTGAAATAGGGAAAGTAAAAATGAGACAATTTATAAAACCCCAATACACCATTGGTATATATCGTCTTCCAAACGAAAGACTTAATATTAATAGTGGAAATGGAATTCAGGGGTTTCACAGCACAAAATTATCCGGAACACAAAAATTACTTCTTACGCTACAAACCCAATTTTATTTGCCTTGGAGATTGATTGGATTTCGCTTTGGGCCATATTTTGTGTACTCCTTTGGCATGCTCGGAAATGATGTTTCTGGTTTTAAAAAAAGCCGCGTTTATTCACAAAGCGGTTTAGGCTTATTGGTTAAAAATGAATTTTTAGTACTTAATACGTTTCAAGTATCTATTGCCTTTTATCCAACAATACCGGGCGTTGGCAATAATATTTTTAAAATGAATCCAGACAAGTCAAGTGATTTCGGCTTTCGTGATTTTGATATAGGGAGACCTGGAATTGTTTCGTATCAATAAAGTCTTCGTATCATACTTTGAAACAAAACTCGAAAGCAGGCTGTAAGTATTAATCTGGGGGCTGTTACATGGCCTATTTTATTACTTGGTTTACACAAAGGTAATGTCATTTCATATTGCTTTTTTTGAAAAAAAACCTCGAAATGATTCTGTGCGCAAAGCAATTAGAACTGAATCGAGAATGTTTGATTGGCATAATACTTATTTTTACAAGATTGAAACCGGCTCTAAATTTTAGCTTATCCTATTCAAGTATTCAACAAGTTTAATTACAGCCAAAGCACGATGGCTGATTTTGTTTTTTTCGGACAAGTTCATTTCTGCAAAGGATTTTTTACTTTCAACCTCGGATATCGAAAATGGTTTCACGGCACTCATAATTGGATCGGGAGCAAAAATCGGATCGTAGCCAAAACCACTAATTCCATGTTTTTCAGTTAAAATAGTTCCATTAACTATTCCTTCAAACTGAACTTCTTTCCCATCGATTACCAATGATATAATAGTTTTGAAACGGGCATTACGGTTAGTAATACCTTGCATTTCCGAAAGTATTTTATTGATATTATCTTCGGAATTCTTTTGTTCACCTGCATAACGTGCGGATAATACGCCGGGTAGCCCTTCTAAAGCTTCAACTTCTAAACCTGTATCATCTGCAAAACAATTTGTATGGTAATTATCATACACATAAAATGCTTTCTGTGATGCGTTCCCTTCAATGGTTTTTTGCGTTTCAGGAATTTCTTCTGTGCAGTTTATATCAGATAAGCCCAATAACTTAATATTATTGGGAATCAAAGGTCGAATTTCATTTATTTTATTCGTATTTGCTGTTGCGAAAACTATAGTCATCAATTTGAAAATGTGTTAATTTGAGAAAGTGCTAATAAGCTATTTCAGGATAATTTACATAATACAAGCAATTTCAAAGATATAGAAAACAATTAATTAAATTGCTTATCTGCTTTAGACATGTAAAAAAATAGTATCTTAGCTC
>JAVHPR010000414.1:0-1576 GCA_036170695.1 Bacteroidia bacterium | reverse complement strand
TACAAAACAATAAAAGACAGCATGTCTAAAGCAGATAAGCAATATCATTAATTTAAAAATAGTATGTCATTACTTATTAAAAATGGACGAGTTATAACTGCCGCTGACGATTACATTGCAGATATATATATTGAAAATGAAAAAATAAAACTTATCGGCACAAATTTATCAGTTTCTGCCGATCAGGTTCTTGATGCAAAAAACAAATTAGTATTTCCCGGTGGTATTGATCCTCATGTCCATTTGGATATGCCATTTATGGGAACTTATTCCAGCGATAATTACGAAACAGGAACTCGTGCAGCCCTTTTTGGAGGCACCACCACGGTGATTGATTTTGTAATCCAGAAACAAGGGAAATCATTGTATGCAGCACTAAATGAATGGAAAGGTCGTGCTGATGGGAATGCTGTTGGAGATTATTCTTTTCACATGTCCGTGACCGATTTCAATGAAGAAATCAGACCTGAAATAAAGGATATGATTGAAAAAGAAGGTATTACTTCTTTCAAAACATTCATGGCATACAAAGGCGCATTGATGATTGATGATAAGCAAATGATCGGTTTGATGTATGAAGTGAAAAAACAAGGAGGGTTGTTAACTACGCATGCCACCAATGGTGATATGATTGATTTTCTGGTTACGAAAAACAAATCAGAAGGAAATCTTTCTCCCCTGTTTCATTATTTATCGCAGCCTGAAATTACTGAAAGCGAAGCTACAAACCGTTTTGCAGATATGGCGTATCATACCGGAGTCCCAGCCTATGTTGTACACATGACCAGCGAAGATGCACATAATCATATCAAAGATGCTTCCAAACGAAATCAAAAAGTTTTTGTAGAAACCTGCGTTCAATATCTGGTGCTGGATGCTTCTGTTTATGATAAAGGATTTGAATCAGCAAAATGGGTGATGAGTCCTCCAATAAGAGAGAAAAAAGATCAGGCAAGCCTATGGGCAGGACTTGATCAGGGAACGGTTCAGGTAGTTGCAACGGATCATTGCCCATTCACATGGGAACAAAAGAAAGTTGGGGAAAAAGATTTTACAAAAATCCCAAACGGAGCTCCTGGAATAGAAAATAGGATGGAATTAATGTTTTCGGAAGGAGTTAATAAAAACAAAATCAGTCTGAACAAATTTGTTGAAGTTACTTCTTCAAATGCTGCAAAAATATTTGGCATGTATCCACAAAAAGGCACCATTGCGGTTGGTTCAGATGCTGATATAGTAATTTTTGATCCGAATGAAAAACATACCATTTCTGCAAAAACACATCATATGAATTGTGATTACTCCGGATACGAGGGAATGGAAATAATAGGCAAGTGCAAAACAATAATTTTAAGAGGTAAAGTAGCTGTGGATGATAATAAATTACTGGTCGAAAAAGGCTATGGTAAATTTATTAGAAGAAATAAGTTTAGTTTAGTTTAAAATTAAGAGTGTAGAGTTATGAGTCCATTAAAACAGAATGATAGTATCGTTGGAAGGAAATCGTATACTTTTGCATTATTAATAACTAAAGTTTCGGTGTTATTAACAATTTGATTGTCAACAACTTAACTCT
>JAVHPR010000413.1:0-1580 GCA_036170695.1 Bacteroidia bacterium | reverse complement strand
CATAAGGAGCTAAGATACTATTTTTTTACATGTCTAAAGCAGATAAGCAATATCTATTATTATAGATTATAAAAACACCTTGTGGCTGGCAACAAGCAATGGTTTGGTGAAATACTGTCAAAAAGATTCCGATGCGGATCACGAAAAATTTATTTATTATTCTCTTCGCAAAGACAATAACAGCAATTTAATTGGATGTCTGTATCAGGATTATGAACATAATTTATGGATTGGAACTTACAATGGATTATTTAAATACAGAGGCAATCCCTTTGTTAGTTATGGAATGCGTGATGGATTAGCCAGTCAATTTGTTTACGGCATCCTACGCGATTCAAAAAATGCACTATGGGTTGGATCGAAAGATGGTGGATTATTTAAGTTTGAATCCGGAAAGTTTACCCAATTTAATCATCAAAACGGATTAAAAGCGAATGGAGTAAATGCAATTTATGAATTTGTTCCGGGAACCCTATGGTTAGGTACAGATGCAGGATTAAGATTGTTTGATGGGAAAACTTTTACAAAAAAAACTGATTCCTCAGGTGTTTTTGACCATACAATAAACTGTTTCTATAAAGATTCAAAAAATAATTTGTGGATAGGTGGGAATAATGAAATTTTTAAATTTAATCCTTCAGCGGAGCCTGTCCAGAGCGCAGTCGAAGGGCTCAGGACAGGTTCCGAAAATTTTACCAGATATAAATTACAAGGAAGAAACGAAAACTTCCAGGTATGGACATTTGTGGAGGATTTAAAAGGTACTCTTTGGATTGGTACTTATTTAGGCGGCTTAATAAAATTTGATCCTTCGGCGGAGCCTGTCCAGAGCGCAGTCGAAGGACTCAGGACAGGTTCCAATGAATTTATTGAATGTAGCGAAAAGTTAGGTTTGAAAAACGATTCATATCTGACATCACTAATTGATAAAGAAGGAAATATTTATTTGGGTGCGCTTGATGGTTTGTGGATGTTTAACCCTGAATCTGACAATCCAAAACTTATCAGCTTTAACGAAGACGATGGGATGAGTTCAGATCTGATTTACTCCATTACTTTTGGGAAAACACAAAACGAAATTTGGGCAGGTACAAATCAGGGTCTTAATAAAATTGATATTGCCGAATTTAAAAAATCAGGCAAAAAAAATATTATTCCTTTTGGTAAACTGGATGGTTTTTCGGGCGTTGAGTGCAATTCTAACGGTACCTGGGTAGATAAAGATGGTTCTATTTGGTTTGGCACCGTAAACGGGCTAATAAAATACGCCCCCAATGAATATATTGAAAATGTTACCGAATCAAAAACCAGCATTACAGGGTATTGGTTATTTTATAAAGATACTATCTTAACAAATAACATCCATTTGTCATATAGTGATAATAATATTACATTTTATTGTTCCGGTGTAAGCCTTACCAATCCTTCAAAAGTACAATATTCACATATATTAGAAGGCTTTGAAATAAACTGGTCGCCACCTTCAAAAGAACGATTGGTAACCTATTCCAATCTTCCTTCAGGCACCTATACTTTTAAAGTAATAAGTTCTAATAATGAAGGAATGTGGAATAAAATTC
>JAVHPR010000412.1:118-8156 GCA_036170695.1 Bacteroidia bacterium | reverse complement strand
AAACGCCTAAAATCAATGAATTAAAAATGCGCTCTAAGCGTATATACCTAAAAGTAAATTAACCTTCATAGCTATTCTACACTCATTTAACTCCTAACGATTTGTTGTAGACAATAATAATGAAACAGACTATAACCATACTATTTACCCTGATTCTTCTGGTGGGTCATAGTTATGGACAAAAAAAATCGGGAAGCGTATATAGAAATCTTAAGACAAAAAAGTTTTATTCTAATGCATTGTCTTTTCAATTCAATGACTCGATTGTAAGCAAATCCACTTATCGAAAGTATAAAAAGTCCTGGGGAAACAGGGTGAACTGTTATCCTTGTCTTCTGCAATTCTATGACGATAATGACAAATTGATGAGCGAAGCTGTTTTATACTCCGAAGAGCTTTGGGGTGTTGGTTGGTTTAAAGAATATTATCCATCAGGGAAACTCAAACTTACCGGACAGTATAAAGAAAATACGAATGGCAACTGGGAAGAGTTTAAGGAAAAAGGGTATTTTAATAGGGAGGATGGCAAATGGACATATTTTAAAGAGAATGGGGACACACTTTATAATGAATATTGGGGAAATGGTGAATTTATTAAGCAAGTGCCTAAACAAAATAAATCAGATATCTGGAAAATCGAATTGACGTCCAACGGGAAGCCAATAGTTAATAATCAAACTATTTCATCAGATCAGATAAAAGAATTAATTCTAATTCCCAAATTTAAAAACAACTCAACTGATAGTGTTAATCTGACCATTAAATCTCAAATTTGGTTGAATTGCACTAAGGTTTTAGAACAAACACATACTCCTTCCGAGTTTAAAAAAATTGACCTGAATAAATTACTATTAGAAAATAAGTTTCAATCCACAGACAATATTAACTTCAATTTTGATGTATATAATAACGGACACTTAGTTACTATAAATAAATATGTGAAGAGTTTTTATTTTAATATTTTGAACGAGCTTCCAAAGGCATTTGACACTACCAAAACTATTTTAGATTCAACCAATAGTAAATCAATTGATGATTATTCTTATTATTTAGTTGATTCATCCGACAGTCAAAATAATAGTTTAGATTCAAATGCGATTAAGCCCAATATTGATTTTGATTATTATTTAATTAATTCATCCGACACGTCAAAAAAGATAGTACTGATTGAAAAAATTGCTTATGATGTGAATTATTCTGAAACCTGTCCAAGCAGCCTTATTGACCTGAGAAGCTGGACAATTAATGGTTCTATTGAGAACCTCAATGCAACATCAGTTAAATGCGAAGTTCTTACAGAAACAGTGGAGGTAAAATTGAAAAATGGTTTCGTTTTCTGGCGTGATAATGACTATGCAAATTTTGATTATCCGGTAAGTGAAAATCTGAGAAACATTAATTTAAAATCTTTAAACTACATAAGCTATTCAAGTCCAAGTCGTAGCTTTTTTAACTCGCTTGGCACCACTGTAACTTTTCTTTCAATACTAACTACAGCAATTGTGGCTCCCTTGGCAAGTATTAATTATAAAAACGGAAAATTCAACAAGGACAGATTCTATTCTATCACAGGCGAGGGGCTCATCGGACTTTCAGTTGGAATACCTTTAGTTATATTTACGAAAGCAAAGACCTATAAATTTACAGAAAAAAATAGTATTCAAGGAAAGGATTTATGGTATCTCGAATCAAGAATTAAACGCTGAAGCGATGGCAAACATCTTTTCGGATAAAAATATAAAATGACTTTAACACTGAGTTCGCAGAAAAAAACAAGTAGTTTCACAGAGAAAAAAATATGCTCTGTGAAACTCCTTCAAACGCTGTGATCTCTGTGTTGAAAAAAAATAACCCAAAATGGAAAATACTGAAGATTTAAAAAAGTACTTCAACACGAAAGAATACATCACAACAATAATTGGAAAAGATGGTGAGTTGGAGCCTGCAACAATTGATGAAAGCAAAATATCAACACTTATTTCATTATTAACAGATCCTGTAAATAAAGAAGTTAAAGAAGTTACACTTTTAACTTTAAAAAAAGAAAAAGGTGGAGATATACTATTATTAGCCATTGCAAGCCCAAAAGCAAAAAAAGACAGACACAAATTAATTGCCGCATGTTGGGAATCCGAAATAGATTTCAGTCGTTATTTGTCATTCTTCATTCTACTTGCCTTAGACAATGATTATTTGGTCTCTTTGGAAGCAATAACTGTTATATCTACAATGACTGGACCTTTTAACAATGATGCTTTATTAGAAGCAATTAAAAAAGTAAAGGCTGCACAAAAAAATAGTCTAGCTGAAAAAGGAATTTTACTGAGTGATTTGGTAGATACATTGCAGGGTTTTATTACTGAAGAATAAAGTATTTCTAACCTAATACTGGTTGTCCCAATTGGTTATAAAATGAACTAATACTTTTTTTAACGCCTCCATTGCCACTCCATCCAGGTTATCCATGTTATCTAACCGGGTATGATAAATTGGATCTAATTTCTTAGAATCCAAGCCAATAATGCTCAATGCAGGCAAGTCCATTCTTCTAAATGCCGAGGCATCTGTAGCGCCAATATTTAATGGCAACTTGATCACCGGCACCTTCATCGCCCGAAATGAATGCTCTAATTTTTCGATATGGACTTGACTAAAGTTTACAAGAGTATCTGTTTCCCTTGTCACAATTGTTAGGTGTTTAAGCTCCTTAATGCTATCTAAATTAATCAGAAATGCCTTCTCACTGATCAATTGGGCTCTGTTGACCTTGGCATAAGCCCAGGAACCACGCAACCCGGCCTCTTCAGCACCAAAACTAATGCACCTGATTCTGGTATTTTTAAGTCGGTTTTCAGAAAATACTTTTGCCATTTCCACCGCCATTGCAACGCCTGTTAAATTATCGGAGGCACCATCTACCACCTGATCGCCGTGCATATTGAAATACACAATTAAGATAGGCGATGTGAGTATAAAAAACCACCATGCATAATGAACCCATTCAGTATTAACAAAAAAAGCAGCTACCATAAAAATGGAAAGTAACGGAAATAACAACCCTGCAATAACACTCAAAACAGCTCCCGTTTGTTTCAACTTATACCACCATTTAAATTCTTTTACACTATCCATATGACCGGCAATAATAATTGTAGATAAGGCTGTTTCCATAGGCTCAACATCTCCGATAACATTGTAAGATGTTTTGTCCGCAAACAAAAAATCTAACCAATGCCGGTAGGTGACAAAATGCCCTAAGAACAAAATCGTATTTACAACTGACAAAACAGTGGCAACAGGGATACTGAATAAGAAAATAATAAGCGTAAAAACATAGACAACACAAAACAATTTCAACGACTGAAAATGAGCTTCTAATGCTGAATTGAAAGGAGTTAACTCTGTTTTGTTACAATATTTTTCAAAAATACTTTTCGTGTACAATTGGGCATTTTTTTCCTGTTCGCTACCAAAATAACGACCGCCAAATTTAGAAATGACTTCTTTTATAAAATTTAACATATTTACATTGTATTGTTAATGAAACAATTGCTTTAAACGAAAAATGAAATTGCAAGAATTTCTGCACCGCATCAAGTCACTGCTCTACTTATTCAGGATATAATTTTTTTTCGGATGTGAGAAAAACTTGCCCTTAAAGGCTAAAATTAAGTGTTTTTTTTTACTATGAGTTTGGTATAGCAAAATTTATGATTTTTTATAAAGCGCTATTTGGTATATGTAAAATAGTTGTTTACATTCGTTTGAATGTTTGGATGATAAATTGCCATGTTCCATTGCCTTGTTATACTCAACAATGCCAAGATCATCAAAAAATTAACAAGCTTAAAAAAGTATTCATGAGGAGAGTCTATTTTATATTTTTTTTACTTTTTATTAAATCTATCACTGTATTTACAATTCAGGCACAAAATAATACCTCATTGAGTGGCAGCATATCAGGTATTATTAAAGATACAAAAACATCGGAAGCAATACCATTCGCCCCTATTGCTGCGATAAGCACAAAAGATTCATCAGTAATAAAAGGAGCTGTCTCTGATGAAAAAGGAAATTTTAAAATTGAATCACTTCCTTTTGGAAATTATTTATTAAAATTTTCAATACTAGGATACCAAACTTTAAAAACCGAAAGTTTTTCACTTAACGAAAGTCAGCAGGAAAAAAATTTCGGAATCATCAAACTAAAAACATCCGTAACTTCTTTAAAAACGATAACTGTTGCCGGTACACAAGAACGTGTTCAACAAAGTGGCGATACTATTGGATACAATGCCAAAGCCTATAAAACTAACCCGGACGCTAATGCGGAGGATCTGATTTCAAAAATGCCCGGTATTACCTCCGAAAATGGTACAGTAAAAGCTCATGGTGAAGATGTGAAACAGGTGTTAGTAGATGGCAAACCATTCTTTGGTGATGATCCGAATATGGCATTAAAAAACATACCCGCTGAAATAATTGATAAGATTCAGATATATGACAAAGCCAGCGATCAGGCACAGTTCACAGGTTTTGACGACGGACAATCAAACAAAACCATTAATATCGTTACAAAAAACGGTACGAATAATGGACAGTTTGGTAAAATATATGCAGGCTATGGAACTGATGAACGTTACATTGTAGGAGGAAATATTAATCTTTTCACCGGCGACAGGAGAATTTCACTACTCGGACTTTCCAATAACATCAACCAGCAAAACTTCAGTACTCAGGATTTACTTGGGGCAACCGGAGGCAGCACCGGTGGACAAGGCAGGGGTGGAATGGGGGGCAGACCTGGCGGTGGCGGAGGACATCAAGGTGGCGGTGGACCTGGAGGAAGTAGTATCAATAATTTTTTAGTCGGCCCCCAATCAGGCATTTCCACTACACAAGCGATAGGATTAAATTACAGCGATAAATGGGGACAAAAAACAAAATTGACGGGAAGCTATTTCTTTAATCAGACTGACAATAATAACATTTCAGCCTTAACCAGAGACTATATTACATCAAAGGATAGTGGCTTGTATTATAATGAAAACAATGAATCAAAAAATAATAATTATAATCACCGTTTCAATTTAAAATTTGAATATAAAGTTGATTCATTTAACTCTGTTACCATAACCCCAAAATTAAATTTGCAGTATAATAACGCAAACTCTAAAGTAGCTGGTAATAACATTCGTACAAGCGAAAATTCTCCCGAAAGCCAAACCAATAATGTCAATACCTCATATAATTCAGGATACACGTTTTCTAACAATATTCTATTGCAGCATAAGTTTGAGAAACCTGGAAGAACTATTTCATGGAACATTGGTACTGAGATGAATAACAAAAGCGGAAACAGTAGTTTGTATTCATTAAGTAAATATTATTTTCTAAATGACAGTTCAATTACCGATCAAAATTCCACTCAAAATACAAAAGGATATACTCTCTCATCGAGCCTTGTCTATACTGAACCTTTGGATAGTTTCAGTCAGTTGATGTTTACTTATACTCCCTCCTTTACTAATAACAGTGCAGATAAAGAAACCAACAATTTTAACGCAATCAATGACAACTATTCATCTTTAGATACTTTATTGAGTAATGAATACAATAGCATTTCTATGTTGAACCGTGGTGGCATAGGTTATAATCTGAATAAAAAGAAATTGATGTTCACAACAAGTTTAAATGCTCAATACGCAACACTAAATGGGAATCAAAATTTTCCTGTCGCATTTGTTGTAAACAAAACTTTTTTCAGCATTCTTCCTCAGGCAATGCTAAATTATAAATTTTCGAAAGGAACCAATTTGCGGATTATATACCGAGCCTCTACCAATACCCCTTCTATTACACAGTTGCAGAACGTTATTGACAACAGCAATCCCTTGCTACTTATTTCTGGTAATCCTGGTTTGATACAAGATTTTCAACACAGATTTGTCATACGATATGGTAAATCAAATATGGAAAAGGCGACAGGTTTATTTGCTTTTCTTTATGGAATTTACACACAAAATTATATTGGTAATTCCACATTAATCCCGACTAATGACACAACAATAAATGATGGATATATCTTAAAAAGGGGAAGCCAGCTTACCACACCTGTTAATCTGCAAGGATATTGGAATGGAAGAGGGTTTCTTACTTATGCATTACCTGTAGGTTTGATCAAATGCAACCTTAATTTTAATACATCAATAAACTATAGCCGAACACCTGCATTGATAAATGGAGAAAGCAATCTGGCTAATACCTATAATTTAAGTGGTGGTACTGGCTTAAGTAGTAATATCAGTGAAAATTTAGATTTTAATTTATCCTATAACGCTAATTATAGCATCGTAAATAACAGCATACAAACACAATCGGACAATAATTATTTTTACCAAACTACTTCTTTAAAATTGAACTGGATACTAATGAAAAAGGTAGTGTTTAACACTAATTTAACACACACCCTGTATACCGGGCTTTCTCAGAGTTTTGATCAAAGTTATTTATTATGGAATACTTCACTTGCTTATAAATTTTTTAAAGATCGCTCGCTCGAAATAAAAATAAGTGTGTTTGATATGCTTGGACAAAATACAAGTATCAACAGAACAGTAACGGAAACATATATTGAAGACAATAAAACAAACGTTTTGAACCGTTATTATATGCTAACGCTTACTTATAATTTGAAAAAATTTAAAATCTGATATTCTTTGAATGACAGCTTGAGTACTCAGTGGGACAAAGCCATGCTTTGGATTGAGAATTAATTATCGAGGATTGCCAAAACATCATCAATATGATAAATATTACTATTGAATTTATTTGACAGCAAAATAATAGTTGTCTGATCGCTTAATCTGCGAAAAAAAAGACTGGTATACCCATGCCACCAGCCGTTGTGATAAACGATTTTATTTCCTTTCTTGTCATCAATTAATCGCCATCCGTATCCATAATTTCGCTTTCCTTTGTGCTCATTACTGTATCCTGTGAATGCTTCTTCTATGGTTTTTTTCTTTAAAATTCTTTCAGAATATAATGCCTGATCCCATTTTAATAAATCATCCACGGTTGAATAAATCCCTTTATCTCCAACTACATCATCTGCATAAATAACCTTTTCAATTAAGCCATTGGCAGTATGTCCGATAGTTTTGTTTTTATACATCGTATCATTTTTAGGGCGATGAACCCAGGTGTCATTCATTTCTAAAGGTTTAAAAATATTTTGTGTCATAAAATCTGCATAGCTCATCCCTGATACTTTTTCAATAATTGAAGCTAGCAATGCATAATTGGTATTACAATATCCAAATTTTCTGTTGGGAGCATAATAGGCTGGTGGTTTTACGCTCATCATTAATTGAATAACAGAATTATTATCAAATGTTTTTCCATCATAACAGTTATTGGCATCACAATAAGGTTCCCCAAAATAAATATAATTGCTTAAGCCCGAACGATGTGTAAGTAGCATTTGTATGCTAATATTATGGTATGGAAAGTCAGGAAAAAATTTCTGAAGGTTATCTGTCAAATTTAGCTTGCCTTGGTCTTTCAACAATAAAATTCCGGCAGCAGTTAATGGTTTTGTAGTGGAAGCTAACTGAAATGTAGAGTTAATTTTCAAAGAATCTTTTGTTCTTAAATTCGAAAAACCAAAAGCATTTTCATAAATCACTTTTCCGTGCTGAGCCACTAACACACAACCGTTAAAACCATTCGTTCTAACTTTATTTTTGAAAAGCACATTTAGTTGCAGGCCTTTTTTAGAATTAAAAATTTTTTTTACAACTTTTATTGTGTTGCTATCCTTTACAACAGATCCAATAGTTGGATTTTGTGAAACAGGTACTTTATTTCCACAGGCAAACAAAAAAAGAAAGAAGAGAAAATAAAATAAGTGATAAATTTTACGACACATAAAAAACAATTATCATTTGGAGAATTAAAGAGATGAAAAATTTGAGAGTAAGTAAGTAAGTAAGTAAGTAAGTAAGTAAGTAAGTAAGTAAGTAAGTAAGTAAGT
>JAVHPR010000411.1:19657-30273 GCA_036170695.1 Bacteroidia bacterium | reverse complement strand
TGGAGAGGTGATTTTTACCTCTCTTTTATTTTTTGTTTAGCGGACAATAATGATTGAAATTGATTATGATTATTTTTTTGCTCCGAACGAACGGACATAAGCAACTACTTGCCAGCGTTCCCCATCAGTCATTTCTTTTTTGAAAGATGGCATGTCCACACGACCTTCTTTTATTTTATAAAACATTTCGCCTTCAGTTTGTTTTTGAAATGCTGCTTCTGTAAAGTCACTGGTTGGTGTTTCTAATTCTTTTGATTTTGCACCATCTCCTTTACCACCAGCACCGTGACATGACTTGCAAAGTTTATTGAACAAGGTTTTTCCGGCAGCCAATGTTGCGGCATCAGCTTTTGCAGGGCTTGTTGCTGCCTTTGCTTTTTCAGGCACTACCCATGGTTTCTTCTCGTCGCCTCCGGCTGAAACCGGACTTACAAATGACATGCTAAGCATGCCAATAAATACAAACAGAATTATTACTGTCGTAACTGCTGTTGTTTTGCTGTTTTTTGAATTTGTTTTCATTTTGTTGTTTTTAATTGTTTTTAATTGTTTTTAATTGTTTTTATTTATTGTTATTATTTTGCTTCTTGTTTACCTATTTTTCTAATTTTAAATAACTGGAAAACCAGATATATTAACGTTCCCCAGATTCCTGCAATAATGGAGAATGAAATAATCACCAATGGTAAAGGGGCATTATGTCCGGTTGACCAGAGCGTACGCCCCATCGCCTCATTATTTCGTGGCAGCACAGCCCACTCCACACTCTGGGCGCTCTCTATGGTTCCGTAATTTTCATGCTCTATCACACTTCCAACAATAATAATCGATCCCCCCACTTCTCCGGGAAGATCCAAAGGAAGATCGCCTGATACCTGTCCGTTTTTATCGGTTGTAAGCCCTTCTTCTCCAAAAGGAAATAAACTAAAAGTTCTTTTGATGAAAAGCCTTAATTCGGCACCTGCCACCGGAAGATAAGTTTTCGAGCTGTCGTTCCAGGCGGTCAGCGTTGCAGTAGCTGATTTGATAGAATCCTTGCCTGAATATTCAACACTGATTTTTGCATCTGAAATGGAAACTTCCCCTTCTGCATCTTCATAGAGCGAGTCGCCTTCCATGCGGGCGATAAACCTGAATTGATGTAATCTCGAAGTAAGTGTATTAAAACTTTCCGGCAGTTCAAAAAGCGCTTCGCCATTATCATCCAGATTAAGTTTACCGATAAGCCCTGTTCCTGTTGAAGTATTCGTAGCTTTCACCTGGTTCAGATACAATGCCACCGGAGATTTTGCATCATCAACGGATATGCTCTTCCTGTTTTCTTTCCGTGTCACTGCAACTTTCAGGAATTTTATCCCATCAGAAATTTTAGAACTCACACTTATGGAAATAGATTTTTTTTCTCCATTTTCCGGTTTGTCCTGGCATAGTGCATTATTTTCTATCAGCACCAATACACTGATCAATAGTAAAATTAATTTCGAATTAAAGCACGAACCGGTTTTATTCCGAAATGACAGGTGATTTTTCATTCTTTGTCGTTTAAGTGTTTGTAAATTACATCATGATCTATTCCTCTTTCTTCAGCTACTTCCCAGATAGAAATAATAGGGAAATAACGAACGAAAGCTGTTATAATCAACAATACGCCTGCAAGTGAGGCACAGGTGATGGACCATTCTGCGAAAGTTGGGGCATATACTTTTGAAGCTTCAGAAACTTCCTGCAATGGAAGGAAAGGGTGAAGCAAAGTAGGAATAACTATCAAAAACCGTTTGAACCAGGCTCCGACAATCACACAGATAGCGATAATAAACAAAGGAAAAGGTTGTCTGAATCTTTTAAAAAACAATAGGAAAACAGGAATTATCATTCCAAAAATCTGAACAGACCAGAACATGATGGCATATTTTCCATAAAAAAGTTCTTTCAGGTGGGCAGACTCTTCAGCCTTCATTTTATAGGCAGGCATCATGTATTCGTTTACAGTAAAATACAAATACACTAAGGAAACAAGAACAAGAAGTTTTCCCATACGGTCAAAGTGCAAATCAGTAATGAACTTGTTGTAATTAGGATAAAATCTCACGAGCACATACATCGCTGCTATAACAGCCCCAGCTCCAACCATAAATGCACCGGCAACAAAATAAGGACCGAAATTAGTGCTATCCCATCCCGGACGAAAAGTGGCTTCAAACAACCACGAAGTAACGGTATGTATACTAAGCGCTACAGGGATAATAAGCACAGATAATATTGCAATGGCTCTTTTTACTATTTTGAATTGCTCAAGGGTGCCTTTCCATCCGAAGGATAGGAACTTATACATAGCCTTCTGCCACTTAGGAATATCTTTCAGTTTGTCACGACAATAAGCAATGCCCGGCAATAAAGGGAAATAAAGAAGCAAAATACTGATGGTCATATAAGTCATTACTACAGTAACATCCCAAACAATGGGTGACTGGATTCTACCATATACAAACATATTCAAAACCCTGTCGGGGCGTCCCATGTCCACGATGATAATGAGTCCTGCAAAAACGATAGCTGCAACGGCAATAATTTCCGCTATCCTTGTAAGAGGGGAGCGCCATTTTACATTTAACAGATAAAGTACAGCAGTAATTAAGGATCCGACCAGACTTACCGCAACAAAAAACACAAAATTAGATATGTAAATACCCCAGGAAACAGTATCTCCCAAGCCAGTTACACTTAATCCATTTCTTACCTGATTGATGTAAGAAACAAATCCGACACTAATTACAATGCAAAGAAAAATAACCCAGGTTACCCCTATTTTTCCAAATTTTTGTGGTAACAAGTCATTGTTAAATTGGTGAAGCATTTCTATTGCTTCAGATTCATTTGCAGGTTTTGTAATGTCTTCCATATTAATAAGCTATTCTATTATTGATAATTTTCATTCCTGATCCTACCCTTTATGATCCTCTTTTTTATCTCCTTCTAAACTACTATACACTTTTTGCTATTTTGCTGCTATACCTTAAAAAATATGGAACGCTGATAACGCTGATTATTATGATTCAAAATGATTTTTATCTGTTTTTTATCATAAAATTTATGGTTAAATAAGATTTTATTTTATCTGTATTCATCATAATTATCTGCGTTATCAGCGTTCCATTTACTTTTTGTATAGTAGTTTAACCTTCTTCAATTTCTCTATCCTTGAATGGGAAAATACGGTTCGCAGCAGGCAAATAATATACGCTTGGCTCAGTACCTAATGATTCCATATTCCTGTATCCGGCTTTATCACGGATTAATGTGCTAAATCTTACTGTTTCATCCCCGTTGGTAACGGTATCTTCATTTAAATCGCCAAAATAATACACCCCATTTGGACAAGCGGAAACGCAATGAGGTAATTTGCCTTGTTTTAGCATTTCGGGGCAGAAATCGCATTTCTCAACCGTCCCTTTTTTTCGGGGAACGCTTGTTTCGGGCGAATACTTTGCATCTGCATATTTAGCGGGTGTTTCAGGTTCTTTCCAATTAAATGTTCTGGCAGAATACGGGCATGCTGCCATGCAGAATCTGCAACCGATGCAACGTTCATTATCAACAAGTACTATTCCGTCGCTTCTTTTATAAGTGGCATCCACCGGACATACTTTCACACAAGGTGGGTGATCGCAGTGAAAGCAAGGTTTTGGCATCCAAAATGGAGCTGTTTCTTCCGACTCCTGCATTTTAAATACTTTTAGCCACTTAACATCCTCCGGTAACAAATGATGTTTTGCACACGCCTTCTGGCATTTCAAAGCATCTTTACAACGAGCAAGATTAATTACCATTACCCATTTTTTATTGGGGATTCCTTCGCGGGCATTACCGGTAGGTGCCGTACAACAGGAGTGAGCTTTTTTAATATGCGCAGCATCCACTTCCACAAGCTTCCCATCTGTTGTGAGCACTTTTACCTTCTCCCCTGATTCTTTTTCGTCGGAAAAAACTTTCTGCAAGCCCCCACCCACTACGGTGAGTCCGGCAGCCAAAGCCCCGAGCTTCAGGAAATTGCGTCTGCCAGCCTCCTTTGATTCAGGTGTATTGTTGTCTTCGTTTTCTTTATTTTGTTCTGTCATGATTCAGAATATTATTTTGTTCTAATTAACATCGCTATTCTGATGTTTAAGCGTATGGTCTTTTTTTATTGTTAAAATAAATTGTTCATCTATTTGAATATTTCAGAATAATTATCTACAACAATTAAACGCACACCAACTGATGTTGTAACATTAGTCACAGCAAAAATATTGCCATACACAATTTAAAAAAATGACTTTTGTCATGTTTGTGCGTTTTTAGCAAAAAACTAATGACTTTAGTTACTCTTTTTTAATTTAAAAATAGCAAAGCATGATTAAAATCATTCTTTTTTTTCTTAGGGGCAATCGATAAAAAAATCGAAGCTGTCGTGAAATAATTTGAGAATCCTTAAAGAAAATTTATAGAGAAATTCATGTCACTAAGAAACAGAAGAAAAAGGCTTGGAAAGATTAATTAAAATACAAAAAAAGGGAAACCTCCCTATAAACAGAATGGGAAAGAGTGCTAACCCCTGGTTTTATCAAGTAGGATATTTAATTGTTCCGCTTCGTCGGGGCTGATATTTGAAAGAAAAGTATTAAGTTTGTTCATTCCCTGTTCGTCAATAACACTCAATAGATCAAGCCCTTTTTGAGTAATAACTACATCTACTTTTCTACGGCTATCTGCATTGATTTCTCTGGTTATTAATTTTTTTTTTCGCAAGTTTTCTACAATGCGTGATGCGTCCGACATTTTATCTAGCATTCGTTCGCGGATAAGTTTAAGAGTTGCTGAATTTGGGTATTGTCCCCTTAAAATTCTAAGTGTATTGTATTGCTGAATTGATAGTCCGAATGTTTTGAATAACTCATTATGAAGGTTAAAAAGCCATCTGCCGGTGAAAATAAGATTCACCGATGCTTTATGATATACATTTTGGAATGGCTTGCCCTGCTTTATTGCTTCTGAAATCTCCATGGTATTATCCCTGCTTCTTATTTTTCTTGCTTTTGCAAATAATTTTGCAACATTAATGATACAAAAGTACGGACACGAGATAACAAAAAAAATGACTTTTTCAGGAAAATGCAATCTTATGTAAACTATTTTATAATAATTACAGGTATTATAATACACTTATTCCTCTTCTGAAGCCAATTTAATGGCGAATTAAATTCGATATAACCTCATCTTTTCAACATAGTGTCATGTCAATCGTGAAATATCCTAAAGTCATGCTGAACTTGTTTCAGCATCCATAAGATTCCGAAACAAGTTCGGAATGACCAACAATGCGACGAAACAAACTTGACTTGACAATAGTACTTTTCAATAGTTTTCGACATTTCAAAAAAATATTTTAAATAAAATCGTTTTTTTATTTTTTTTTTTCTACACTTGTAACTATGAAAAAAATCGTATTAGCATCTTTATTTATTGTAGGAATTTCTACCTTATCGTATTCTCAATCTGCAGGCAAAGGAAGTAGTGAAAAGTCGGGAAGTTTTTTCTCCCGCGTATTTCGTGGTGGACAAAAACCACGCGGACAAATGAGTCATTTTGGAAAACAGAAACAAGACCCGAACATACAGAACAATGGAACATCGTATCGCAGCACTAACCAAAATGGTTATAAAGTTGATGGCGACGGCTTTAGTACCGCTAAACAAGGCAAAAGAGGAAAAAGAAAAAAAAGTGGAGTGAAATAACCTCTTCTCCCCCCTGAATAAATTATTATTATTTAAGCGCTCATTGTATTCAACAAGTCTATTTCCGCTTACCGCTTTTACTTCTTATCTTTGAGCAGGTAAATACATGGCATATACATGAAAATTCTGTTTGTCGATTCAAACCACCCAATCCTGCATGAAACACTTCGGAAAGCCGGGCATACCTGCGATTTAAACTATGAGTGGTCCAGAGATGAAATTATTAACAACATCCATTTATATGAGGGAATTGTTGTCCGGAGTAAAATAAAAATCACAAAAGAAATTATTGATAAAGCCGTTAAACTTAAATTCATTGCACGTGCCGGTGCCGGAATGGAAAATATTGACGTGAACTATGCCGAAAGCAAGGGTATTGTTTGTTTACACGCTCCGGAAGGCAACCGTGATGCGGTTGGCGAACAAGCAATAGGAATGTTATTATCACTTTTCAATAATTTGTGCCGAGCAAATAAAGAAGTACGCGAAGGAAAATGGATACGGGAAGGAAACAGAGGAGTTGAATTGAAGGGTAAGACTATTGGAATTATTGGTTGCGGCAATATGGGCAGCGCTTTTGCAGAAAGATTGGCAGGTTTTGGCGTAAAGATTTTAGTGTATGATAAGTATAAAAACAATTTCGGTACCGACTTAATTATAGAAACTACGCTTGAAAGGATTTTCGAGGAAGCCGATATAATTAGCCTACACACGCCTTTAACTGATGAAACGAAATTCCTGATTGATAATAGTTTCATCAATAACTTCAAAAACAACATTTACATTATTAATACTGCCCGCGGGAAGTGCCTGAATACTGCTGATTTAGTAAAAAACATACAATCAGGGAAGGTATTGGGCGCATGTTTGGATGTATTGGAATATGAAATGCTGTCATTCGAAAATCTGGAGATGGCAAATCTGCCAGAACCTTTTCAATACTTAATCCAAAGTGAAAAAGTATTGTTGTCGCCCCATATTGCAGGCTGGACGGTTGAAAGCAATCAGAAAATTGCCAGAATTCTTGCAGAGAAAATCGGAAAAATAAAATAATGGGTGCCTTCGATTTTGAAATTGCTGCCTAATATACTTTCCGAGCGGAGTACACAAGCGTTTATTGAATAATCTTATTCCTTATTTCTGTTATCTTTTCAAAAATTTGCTTAAACTGTTCAGGATTTAGACTTAGGTTTCCAGAAGAACTGTCATAAATCTTCTTCAACTCGTTTAGGCTGGCTAAAACTTCTGCCGCACCATCTGTTTCCGCTTTGCAGGTTTCCAACAAAGATATTAAACTTTCGAGTGTTGCTTTTTCTCCACCAATTTTATTTATTATAACCTCATTATTTGTTGTGTTTGCAATTTGCGCAGCAATGTACAAACCTTCAATCCAGCCACCGGCAACCATCAAAGTAGAAACACCCGCCTGCCCGTTTTCCTGCAAATAATTGTCTGCACTCCTATATGAATCAGTAATGATAGCCAGCAAAGAATCTTTATTGTCGGAATTGGCATCAATACGATCGCTCATCTTTTCATCAAATGCCCCACTAATTCCCAAACTGGTAGCTAATTTATTTGTACAACGGAGATACAGCATGGACTCCTGTGTTTGGTCGAAAATGTTGGTCACACCTAAATCCAGCCCATATACCCCTAAATTAAGGGCTCTTGCTTTAACAGAAGAGTATTTGGAAGTATTTTCAACCGGGTTCAAATATTTGGAACTATATCTTGCTCCCGCAGCATCTAACATAGCAGAAGTTTCGCCCTCGGGTGCTATAGAAGAAAATATTTTTTGAATATTATTATTTTTTTCTTTCTGGACAATATTTCCCGGACCACCCTCATTTAGTGGATCTTCCTCATTAACAGGGGAGCCGCAAGAGTATAACATTGCAGCAATCGCAATGCACAAAATGTAATTGAAATTTGTTTTAAAATTCATGTTGATTGTAAAAAAACGTCCAAATATAATGAATAGATTTGAGATTTTGAATATGAGATAAAAAAATGATGAAAAACTATCCTGCCATTGCACTTTTTTTCAACCCAATCATTTCAACAGCAGTTTTAACAATTGCATCAGTATCAAAACCACACTCATGATGGAGCTCAGCCTGTTCGCCATGTTCAATAAATTTATCGGGAATACCCAGACGAATTACCTGTGCATTGTAATTATTATCAGCCATAAATTCAATTACCGCACTCCCCATCCCTCCCATAATACAACCATCTTCAACTGTAATTATTTTGCTGTGTTTTTTAAACACTTCATGTAATAATTCTTCATCAATCGGCTTTACAAAACGCATATCGTAATGTGCTACACTGATATTTTTTTCTTCCAGTTTTTTGCAGGCAGCTACCGCATAATTACCAATATGTCCTAT
This sequence comes from Bacteroidia bacterium, assembly GCA_036170695.1. GTDB lineage: Bacteria > Bacteroidota > Bacteroidia > 2-12-FULL-35-15 > 2-12-FULL-35-15 > 2-12-FULL-35-15. The sequence goes on along the minus strand of JAVHPR010000411.1, from coordinate 22,106 downwards.
CGTTAATAAGGCAATGTCATCACCGTTTTGTATCCTTCTCCCCTGCCCTATTGTAATTTTCTGAAATGCTTTTTTCCAATCGATCATTGCTCCGTTACCTCGCGGATAACGTATGGAGAAAGGAGCATTTGTTTCAGGCAACTGAGCTGTAAACATTAAATTCCGCAGTTCTTCCTCGTTCATCGGGGCCGAAACAATCATATTTGGGATACAACGAAAAAACGCTAAATCGTAGGCTCCATGATGTGTTGACCCATCAGCACCTGCAAATCCGCCTCTGTCCAGACAAAAAATCACATGCAAATTTTGTAACGCTACATCATGTATCACCTGGTCATAAGCACGCTGCATAAAAGAAGAATAAATATTGCAAAAAGGAATTAATCCCTGAGTAGCCATTCCGGCTGAAAAAGTAACAGCATGTTGTTCTGCAATACCCACATCAAATGCCCTTTCAGGCATCGCCTTCATCATAATGTTTAATGAACAGCCACTCGGCATAGCTGGTGTTACGCCAATTATTTTTTGGTTTTTCTCGGCCAGTTCCACTATTGTATAGCCAAATACGTCCTGATATTTAGGCGGTTGTGGCTCCTTTGGCGCAATTTTAATAATTTCTCCGGTGTCTTTATTAAACAAGCCGGGGGCGTGCCATACCGTTTGGTTTCCTTCTTCCGAAAATTTATACCCTTTGCCTTTTTGAGTTAAGCAATGTAATATTTTTGGACCCGGAATGTCCTTTAAATCCTGCAACACCTTTGTTAAACGTTCTACATCATGCCCGTCAATAGGACCAAAATACCTGAATTTTAAGGACTCGAACAAATTACTTTGCTTGAGTAATGCTGTTTTTATTCCGTTTTCAATTTTAGAAACAATATCCTGAGCGGTAGGTCCGAATTTACTCATCTTACCTAATAAATTCCATACTTCATCTTTGAATTTATTGTAGGTATGAGAGGTGGTAATATCGGTTAAATATTCTTTTAATGCTCCTACATTCGGGTCAATACTCATGCAGTTATCATTCAGCACCACTAATAAGTTGGAGTTGGTAATGCCGGCATGATTAAGCGCTTCAAACGCCATACCTGCAGTCATTGCGCCATCACCAATAACAGCAATGTGCTGACGTTCTTTTTCGCCTTTGTAAGCCGATGCAACAGCCATGCCTAAAGCTGCACCAATAGATGTAGATGAATGCCCCACACCAAAAGCATCATACTCGCTTTCCGAACGTTTCGGAAAACCACTGATCCCCTTGTAAATACGATTGGTCTGGAAATTTTTTCTTCGTCCGGTTAAAATTTTATGTCCGTATGCCTGATGTCCGACATCCCACACTAATTGATCGTAAGGAGTATTGAACACGTAATGTAAAGCCACGGTAAGTTCAACCACACCAAGGCTTGCACCAAAGTGTCCACCTTTTTGTGATACCACATCAATAATATATTGACGCAGTTCACGGCTTATCTGCGGAAGGTCTTCTTCTTTAAACTTCCTTAAATCAGCCGGGTATTCAATTTTACTGAGTAATTCGCCAGCTTTAAATTCCATTAATCTGTAATAAAATAAATTCAGAACAAAGATAATTTAATTAATTTGATAATTGATATTGCCGAACCTTGAAAATCTTACAATCGAATCTTCAAATCAGATTTTTTTCAGGCAGACTTGATTATTTGAGTCCTCTCGAAAAAGTGTTTTTGACACGAATTGCACGAATTATTTAAAAAAAAACAGTATTGATAATATGCGTAATATTAGTGAAATTAGTGTCAGGTATAGGTTAAAGTGAGGCTGAGTGATCTCTTATTTACTCTCAAAAAAAATAAAACAATTCAAAAACGATGGAATTTTGCCGGCAAATGATACTTTTGAAAGTAAAATCAAAATAATATGCGCGGACTTTACACTATTCTTTTATTGATTCTTTCCAACACGTTCATGACTTTTGCCTGGTATGGCCATTTAAAATTCAAGGAAATGAAATGGTTCGAGAATTTGGGCATAATTGCCATTGTACTCATAAGTTGGGGAATTGCCTTGTTTGAGTATGCTTTTCAGGTACCTGCCAACAGGATTGGATTCAAAGAAAATGGTGGTCCGTTTTCTTTGGTGGAATTAAAAGTTGTTCAGGAAGCGATTACGCTTATTGTCTTTACCATATTTACTCTTGTCTTTTTTAAAAATGAAGCGCTACGCTGGAACCACTTTGTGGGGTTTATTTTCCTTGTATTGGCGGTATATTTTATTTTTAGAAAATAGTTTATATTACATCTTGTATATTGCCTGTTTTTGACGTATTATACTTTGAGGGCTTTAAGGTTATTTTTTAAAACCAGTGTAAACGCAAAGGTTTGCACAAAGGTTACAAGATTAAAATTTGATTAAAAAAATTGGATTTCAAAAAAAAGTATTACCTTTGTCTGGTAAAATAAATTAG
>JAVHPR010000411.1:0-19647 GCA_036170695.1 Bacteroidia bacterium | reverse complement strand
GAGATAAAGCAATACTATAAAAAATATAAAAAACTCAGCAATCTCAAAGCTCCTTTATGGTGTATCTATAAAGAATAAATGATTTGTTTCATTTGTTCTGTAAAACCGCTAAAATGAATAAAACAACCTACAAATACAGCAGCATTCGCTGCAACTACTCTCAAAAATTTTTGACTCGTTTAAATAACAAAGATGTATCATCAATGTTAATTCACAATTGTTAAATTTATTTATCCGACAATTTAATATCCTTTACGCCAATCACCGGCAAACTAATGACAATACCAAAAACAATGAAATTTCACTAACATTTTAAAAAAAAACTAAGTATGAAAAAACATCTACTATTATGCGCTTTATTTCTTATTGGTTCTCTATTCGTATCTAATGCCTTTGCGCAATTTGTATCTGGTGAACGGGCAAAAAAAGTTGTTGTTTCCTTGTTTAATGAAAGAAAACAGACTGACATCAAAACGCTTACTGTCGCCGGAATTGAAAGCGAATCCCTGATATATCATAAAGGGGTGGCGGCATACTATATTTTTAATGTAACAGGCAATGCGTTTGTTCTTGTTTCTGCGGACGAGAGAATCAATCCGATTCTTGGCTATTCTTTCCAAAGTAATTTCGATGAACAAAATGTTCCGGATTGTTTAGAATGGCTGCTTGAACTTTACAAGGAACAGATTTATGAAGTTGTTTCCGGCAATCAAAGTTATAAAAATCAGGCAATCAGTGATGAGTGGCAGAAGTATGAAATGGGGGCTGGGCAAAAAAGCAATCCAGGGTCAAATCCATCACTGTTGAGCGTGACGCCGCTGACAACAACTACCTGGTCGCAAGGCTGTTACTATAATGAAAAATGCCCTGCTGATGCTTCTCTTGGAACCACACGTTGCGGACGTGTCCCTACTGGTTGTGTAGCCACAGCATTTGCGCAGGTTCTGAAATATTATAACTACCCTGCTCAGGGATTGGGAAGCAACGCATATGCATGTAGTCCTTATGGAACTCTTTCAGTAAACTTTGGTGCAACAACTTATAACTGGGCTGCTATGCCCAACAAGCTTCTTTCTTCTAATCTGGATGTGGCACAGCTTCTTTATCATGCAGGTGTTTCAATAAACATGGGCTATACTGCCAATTCTTCTGCTGCATTCACCACCGATGTAAAAACGGCATTAGTGAAAAAATTCAAGTACGCAAATACCGTACAATTTAAATACAAGTCGGCTTATACAGATATTCAATGGGATAATCTTATCCGTGCTGAACTTGATGCTCAGCGCGTAGTGATCATAACAGGAACAGATCCTGTCGCCAATGCCGGCCATGCTTTTATTGCCGATGGATACCAGGGTACAAATTCTTTTCATATCAACTGGGGATGGAACGGGAGCAGCGACGGATATTTCCTGCTAAATGCCTTAAGTCCTTCAAGTTATTCATTTAATACAAACGTAGGCGCTATCATCGGTATAAAACCATCAACTGTAGTTTCTACTTGCCAACCGGTTACAGGATTATCAGCAAATACAATCACCACTACCGGCGCAACACTTAGCTGGACTGCCGCAAGTGGAGCGCCAAACACTTTTAATGTTAAGTACAAGCCCAGTACTTCTGCATCGTGGACTACTGTAACTTCCACTTCCACTTCAAAATCAATAAGTGGTTTGGCAGCTTCTACCAGTTATCAATTTCAGGTACAGCAAGTTTGCTCCGGTACTTCTTCTTCAAACTATTCTGCCACCTCAACTTTTACCACTTTATCTCCGTCTTCTTCAAATAATACCCTCACTATTGGAACAGGAACGGGAACAACCACCATTGCTCCTTATGGAACAGGAAATATGGATGAGAGGGTGCAGTTCATCATCACCAAAAATCAATTAGTTGCTGCCGGCTATTCTTCCGCGGCAAATTACATCAAATCGCTCGCATTTAATGTTTCTTCAGTAAGTTCACAAACAATGAATGGCTTCACTATCAAAATTGGGCACATAACTGCTGCCAGTTTCTCGAATACCAGCTTCCTAAATACAACAATGACGACAGTCTATTCAGGAAGTAAAGTTGCAAGTTCAGGGTGGAACACACACACGTTTACTTCGTCTTTCAACTACAATGGCACAAGTAACCTTTTAATTGAAATTTGCTGGAACAACACCAGCAAATCTTCCAATTCAAATGTTCGGTACACTGGTGCAACAGCTTATCAAACTCTTTATTACAAAGGCAATGTTACAAGCGGTGGAGTTTGTGCAAAGGCGACAGGCTCAAGAAGTAAAAGCCTCCCGAATATGAAGTTAGTATTCTCCGCAAGTCCGACAATGAATAAAATGCTAGAATCAACAAGCGAAGAAACGCAACCAACAATTCAGGAAGAGGCAAATATGAAAGTATATCCAAATCCTGCGGAAAGTTCAGCAACTATACAGTTTGACGGAGCATTTGAAAAAGCGCAAATCAACGTATTTGATATTATGGGAAAACTTGTTTTTTCAGATAACCTGAATAACAATACTTATCTGCTAAGGGTTGAAAATTTCCCTGCCGGAATTTATCAGATATCAATACAAACCGAAAGTGGACATTTTGTGAAAAAACTGATAGTACAGAAAAATTTATAATTTAATTAAACTGCTATACCCCTTTTGTTATTTTGCTGCTATACTTTAAAAAATATGGAACGCAGATAACGCCGATTGTTAGGATTAAATAAGATTTTATTTTATCTGCGTTCATCATAATTATCAGCGTTATCAGCGTTCCATATACTTTTTGTATAGCAGTTGTAATTTCATACCGGTATTCAGTATTGTACTGCTTTTTATCCGACAATAAATAAAACTTACAAAATGAAAAAAATTGTTCTGTTCTGTATATTGATATTGATTAATATATCTCTTTTCGTATCTGACTCCTTTGGGCAATTTATATCGAACAACAGGGCAAAAAATGTGCTTGTTTCCTTGTTTAATGAAAGGAAACCATCAGATGCAAAAGCGATTACCGCCACTGAAATCCAAAGCGAATCCTTAGTATATCATAAAGGGGTGGCGGCATACTATCTTTTTAATGTCTCCGGCAATGGGTTTGTTATTGTTTCTGCGGATGAAAGAATCAACCCGGTTCTTGGTTATTCTTTCCAAACTAATTTCAATGAACAAAATGTCCCGGATTGTTTGAATTGGTTGCTTGATGAATACAAGGAACAGATTTATGATGTTGTTTCGGGCAATCAGAATTACAAAAATCAGGAAGTCGAGGACGAATGGGCAAAATACGATATTGATAATGGGCAAAAAAGCAATAACTCACCGCTGCCTGCCCTATTAAGTGTAGCACCACTTACAACTACTACCTGGTCGCAAGAATGTTTTTATAACGCGCAATGCCCTGTCGATAATGCTTCAACAGATTGTGGGCGCGCACCAACAGGTTGTGTAGCAACAGCATTTGCACAGACCATGAAATACTATAATTACCCCGCCCAGGGAACAGGATCCACCTCCTACAGTTGTCCTCCCTATGGAACCATTTCGGCTAACTTTGGTGCAACAACTTATAACTGGGCTGCTATGCCCAACATACTTACTTCAAGTAATCCTGATGCAGCAAAACTATTGTTTCATGCGGGCGTTGCCGTGCAGATGGAATATAGCGCTCAAGAGTCTTCTGCTTATTCAACTGCTATCAAAACAGCACTGGTAAAAAAATTCAAATATGCAAATACGGCACAATATAAATACAAGTCGGCTTATTCAAATATACAGTGGGAGAATCTTATCCGCGCTGAACTTGATGCACAGCGCATAGTGATCGTCTGCGGTGACGATCCGACTCATGGCGCAGGCCATTCCTTTATTGCTGATGGTTACCAGGGCACCAACTCTTTTCACATCAACTGGGGATGGGAAGGACAGGACGACGGATATTTTCTGCTTTCTGCATTAAGTCCCTCTCCTTACTCCTTTAATACTGATGTAAGCGCAATTATCGGTATAAAACCTATTGGTACTACAGCCGCTTGCCAAGCAGTTACAGGGCTATCGGTGAGTGCAATCACCACTACCGGAGCAACACTCAGCTGGGCTGCCGTAAGCGGAGCGTCTAACATATATAATATAAAATACAGACACAGCACTTCTTCCACATGGACCACTGTAACTTCAAACTCAACTTCAAAATCAATAAGCGGCCTGGTTGCTTCTACCAGCTATCAGTTTCAGGTTCAACGAGTTTGCTCCGGCACTTCTTCTTCAAGCTATTCTGCCACCTCAACCTTTACGACTTTGTCTCCATCTTCTTCAAATAATACTATTACTATTGGAACAGGAACGGGAACCACCACCATTGCTCCTTATGGAACTGGCAATATGGATGAGAGGGTACAATTCATCATCACCAAAAATCAATTAGTTGCTGCCGGATATTCTTCCGGGACAAATTACATCAAATCGCTCGCATTCAATGTTTCTTCAGTCAACTCACAAACAATGAATGGCTTCACTATCAAAATTGGGCACATAACTGCTGCCAGTTTCTCGAATACCAGCTTCCTAAATACAACAATGACGACAGTCTATTCAGGAAGTAAAGTTGCAAGTTCAGGGTGGAACACACACACGTTTACTTCGTCTTTCAACTATAATGGCACAAGCAATCTTTTAATTGAAATTTGTTGGGATAACACAAGCAAATCTTCCAATTCAAATGTAAGATATACCGGTGCAACAGCCTATCAAACTCTTTATTACAAAGGCAATGTTACAAGCGGCGGAGTTTGTGGAAAGGCGACAGGTTCAAGAAGTAAAAGCCTCCCGAATATGAAGTTAGTATTCTCCGCGAGTCCGACCATGAATAAAATGCTGGCATCAACAAACGAAGAAACGCAACCATCAATTCAGGAAGAGGCTAACATGAAACTATATCCAAATCCTGCGGAAAGTTCAGCAACTATACAGTTTGACGGGGCTATTGAAAAAGCGCAAATCGAAGTATTTGATATTATGGGAAAACTTGTTTTTTCAGATAACATGAATAATAGTACTTATCTATTGAGGGTTGAAAATTTCCCTGCCGGAATTTATCAGATAGTAGTACGAACCGAGAATGGATCTTTTGTGAAAAAGCTGGTAGTGCAAAAGAATTTATAATCTAAAACAAGGCTGGTTATTATGCCGGAACATATTCGAAAGGAATATCAACCAGTTTAGCAAATTCTTCACCTGATTCTCTTATATCCTCATCCTTTTGCCTGTAATGCCACAAAACCAGTATTTCTGCCCCTTCAGAATGGTGGGAATCGAGCATACACAAAATGTCCAGAATATATCTTGCCGAAGATGTATTAAAGTAAATAAAATTAAATTCAAATCGTATCGGTAAATGCCTATTATTTGCCCCGTTTTTCTTAGTAAAGGTCAGAAATTCGTCAATCCACTTCAGAAGCGGATCATAAAACTTATGTGCATCTTCAGGCCTTGATTCACCTGAAATCGAAAACTTCATCATTTCCGGATCGAATATTATTTGAGGCGACATCTCGGTGCCTTTTACAGTCAGTGGTTTCATCTCTAAATAATAATTAATTAAACTATCGGAATTCAAGAATACAGTTTGAATTTGCCTCCTCGTTATGCAACAAATTTGCTGCTAATATAGAAATAATATTGGGAATCAATTATTTATTAAAGTCCATTTTAATTAAGCCAGTATCTTTGGGGGCTCATTAGTAAGAAAGATGTCCTAACTTAGGCCGAGATGCAATTTCCCTGCATTAATTGTCTTATAAACTGTCCCGTATTTTACAAGAAATCAAGAACAAAAATGCATTTGCATAAGAAAGTCTTATTCTAAATGCCAAATATCCGGTTTGAAAAATATTTCTTCCAAAACGAAGTGTTATCAAGCATTGTAAGCTCCCAAAAAAAGAATTTTACTTTTTTTAAAAAAATAACTGCCACCCTTTAAATTAATTGCATCATACTATTGAAAACCTTAAAAACCCGGAAAACATGAAAGCAAAAATCGTAATACCCGTAGCATCTGCATTACTCAGCAAATCACTTTTGATTGCATGTAACTTTATTTAATCCTATCCGTCTGACAGTAAAATTTTATTTTTTTGCATTCCAGTAGAGCTTTGCAAGTTTCGTTATCTTTTTATCAAATGTCTGTTTTCAATCATCTTTACTTTTTGAAATACAAACAAAATTAGAAGACATGCCTGTGAAATAAATAGTATCAATTAGTGTCATGTCAATCGTGAAATATCCTAAAGTCATGCTGAACTTGTTTCAGCATCCATAAGATTCCGAAACAAGTTCGGAATGACCAACAATGCGACAAAACAAACCTGACTTGACATTAGCTTTTGATCTTAAAAAAGACATTAAAAAGAAAAATGTGCGGACACCGAAAAGCCAAAAGAGTAGGTAGAATAAATAAAACCAAAATACAATGAAAACGAAAAGATTTTTCTTCGCAATTTTTGGAATAGCTTTAATGAGCACCCTCCAAATTAATGCACAAACATTTATGATTAACACTATTGCTGGCACCGGAACATCAGGGGGCTCTGGCAATGGAGGATCTGCAACAGATGCCCAATTGGATTATCCCGGCCAAATGACAATAGACGCATCCGGTAATATTTTCGTTTGTGACTGGAACAATAACGCCATTCGAAAAATAAATTCCTCCGGCATTATTTCTACAATTGTATATTGCAGCAGCGGCCCATCAGGTGTGGCTGTTGATGCTACAGGCAATATTTATTTTTCCTTGTTTGGCAGTAATCAAATTTTCAAACAGACTATCTCAGGCTTAACCACTATCATTGCAGGAAACGGCAATGTAGGTTATAGCGGCGATGGCGGACCGGCCACTTCGGCACAATTTACCGGACCTTACGGATTGGCTGTTGATGCATCGGGAAATGTTTTTGTTGCAGATAAAATAAATAACAGAATTCGGAAAATTAGCACTTCCGGTATTATTACTTCGATTGCCGGTAATGGTATCGCTGGCTTCGGTGGCGATGGAGGATTAGCCATCTTCGCTAAATTAAATAACCCAACAGGAATAGATATTGACTTATCGGGCAATATTTATATTGCTGACCAGAATAACCACAGAATACGAAAAATAAATAGTGCCGGCATTATCACTACCATTGCCGGAATCGGAACAGCTGGTTACAGTGGAGATGGAGGTTTGGCAGTCACCGCGAAACTGGATACTCCAGACGAAGTAACTGTTGATGCCTCTGGAAATATATATATTGCCGAATATATGAATGATGTTATTCGCAAAATAAATACATCCGGTATCATCACAACAATAGCCGGAACCGGCACTTTCGGATTCAGTGGTGATGGCGGATTGGCTACTTCGGCGCAACTGAACGGTGCGTATGGACTTGCTGTTAATCCTCAAGGTGATATTTATATTACCGATTCATATAATAACAGAGTCCGGAAACTAAGTAATGTTACCGGTATTGAAGCTATTACAGATACTGGTTCTCAATTTTCTGTTTTTCCTAATCCGAGTGCTGGATTGTTTCAGATAAGATTTTCAGATGAAATGCTTTTGGAAAACAACAGTGTATCAATAACCGATGTTTTAGGCAGAGAGGTTTTCAACCAAAAACTAAATAGTTCTTCTACCCAACAAATTGACATTTCGAATCAGCCCAATGGATTATATTCTGTTCTGTTGAACAGCAATGAAAGGGTTTTCATAAAAAAAGTATTGATAAATAAATAATGTGAGGCATAAATAATTTTTCACAAAACTACCCGCTTTTGTTTTTATTGTATCTTTATTTTATATGGAACAATGGGATACTATTTATAAAAATAATGCTGCAAAAATGCTTGGAGTTTGCAGAAGGTACGTTAAGGACGACCAGCAGGCGGAAGACCTTATGCATAACGCCTTTATGACTGCAATGAGCAAGTCCGATACTTATTCAGGCAAAGGTTTGTTTGAAGGCTGGTTGCGCAGGATAGCTGTTAATACGGCATTAATGTTTTTACGCAGCAATAAAAAGTCAGCCATTTCTGAAAAAGAGCCAATTGAAAATTATCCGGAACCCGTTCAGGAGGTAGAATGCTCAGAAGAAACTCAAAGAAATACGATAGAGGAAGCAGGATTCAATAAACAGGAATTACTGGAAGTTGTTGATCAATTACCGGATCATCATAAAATGGTTTTTAATTTATACGTGATAGATGGTTACTCTCATAAAGAAATAGGAAAAATGTTAGACATCAGCGACGGGACATCCAAATCGCATTTGGCAAGAGCCCGAAAAAAAATTCAACAATTGCTTTTTGAAAAAGCGGAGGATAAAAAGAAAAATAAGAAAAGAGGTTTCTTTTTTCTTTTCTTCACCAAAGAAAATTATATTGACAAAATGTACAAGGATGCCTTTTCATCTTTTGAAATTCAGCCCCAAACTCAAACACCGCTGCAGGAAGGCACTAAACTGGTAAATACCCAACAAAAATTCTCAACACTTTCAAAAATAGTTGGTAATAAAATAATACTCATCTCATCAATCTGCTCTGTTATATCCCTCAGCATTATTACAGTATTTCTTTTATATCCTAAAACGGATTCTATTCAAAATAAAGAAAATAGTGCCCCGGAACCTACAAAGACTGAACAGCAAGTTTCATCTGCAAAAGAAAATAAAACGCCAACAGAATCAACTATTCCAGCCCAAACAGAAAACGAAATTGCAAAACCGGAAATAACTAAAACTCCACCAATCAACAATAAAAAAGTTGAGAAGGCAGTTGAACCTTCAAAATCATTAATTAACCCGCCCACTCAAGCCAATAACAAAAAAACGGATAGCGTAGTTGTGAAAAAACCTTTTGTCGTTCATAAAAGCATAATCAAGCATGATACTATTATCCAAAAAACACCGGTAAACAATGAAAAATAAAATTCATTATTTAGTACTGTTTATAATGCTTTCAGCAAAATTACATGGACAGGTTTCGGATACGATATTTGTGTATGATAAAATTACAGTTTATGATACTATTAAAGTTTACGATACCATTAAAGTAGAGGATAAAAAAACGACTAATTCTGAAGGTTCTCAAAATTATTTTAAAAATAATAATACAGTGCAAAACTCCGTGTTAGCACTTGATACGGCACATAAAAAAGCAGCCTTAATACTTTTTAATGGAAATGATACTGCCACCATTCCAATTAACAGCATCATACTAAGTGAAAACCTAAAAAACTTAGAACCCATGAAAAAAGAAATCTTAACACTAGCTGCGTCTGCATTGCTAACGCAACTTACTTTTGCTCAAGAAGCAGGAAATACACTTACTGCTGCAAACGAAGAAAAAACGCCTACCTATACTATTGGAGCCGGGGCTGTTTTAGCTACCTGCGATTGGGGTAATTTGCAGGGTTTAAGTATAAATGCAAATAAAATACACACTAAAAAATTTGTTTTCGGGTTCAGCACCGACATTGGAAGGCTTCACGTAAGAGCGATTCATTTTGTGAATACAAATTGGGGGGCAATAAATGGTTTCTATTCTAATATTTTTGCCCATGCTGATTATTATTTTTTGGGCGATGCCACCAAAAGCAAAGCAGGTATGTATGGCAAGTTCGGACTTGGAGCAGTAGGTTATAAGACAAAACAAACTGTATCGTTTACAAACTACACTGGAATACAAACAAATGAAGTGTCTTCTTTGAACTTTTCAGCTCAACTTTGTTTTGGTGGAGATGTTAAGATTGGAAAAGGAAGACTGTTTGCCGAAACTTTTTTTAACCCTCCTGTCTTGGGAAGTATTTCACACCAAACATCTGTCACTCCAGATGCACCTATTTTGCCTATTACTTATACAACCCCAATAAATCTTTTCAATGGTGAGGTCGGAAGTTTCGGCGATATTGGCATACGGCTTGGCTATGCAATAAATTTTTAATCTCATTGAACATTTTTTGAAACATTAAAATGAAGAACCCCATGACACTGCTCCATTGGCGCTGTTTTGGGGTTCTTTATGTTTGACATTATACCATTGCACTTCAAAACCAGAACCTTCAACAACAAGCACAATGCATTTCAGTCCAAGCTTCTCAAATACTATTATGCGCCACCAACTGAACAGTATATCTGCTCTTTACTTCCAGTAAAACTTTTTTGTTAATAGTTACGCGATCAATGGTTGCCTGATCGTAATAACGGATGGTGATTAATTCAAGATTTTCGTTATATAAAACACGGTAATCTTTTTGAAGCGTTTTTATTAAATCCGGCAATTTGTGAACATCGTTATCAATGCAAACAGAGAAGCTGATAGCAGAATTTTGCATCATGTTTATTTTTACCTGTTTCTCGGCAAACAATTTATAAATAGCACTGAAATTTTCTTCGACAATAAATGAAAAATCCTTTGGCGAAATAGAGAGCAGCACCTGATTTACCTTGAAAATAAAGCATGGTATTGGCAATGGTGATTGATCTTCGTTGATAATAGTACCGGTTTCTTCGGGGTGCAAAAATGATTTTACAAGCAAGGGTATTTTCTTGTTTTGAAGTGGTTTGATCGTCTTCGGGTGAATAACAGTGGCCCCATAATAGGCTAATTCGATAGCATCCTGATAAGAAAGCTGATCGATTTTTTTTGTTTCGCCAAACCATTTCGGATCGGCATTTAACACTCCCGGAACATCTTTCCAGATGGTAACACTCTCTGCATTGGTAGCAAATGCGATGATAGCAGCAGTATAGTCAGATCCTTCACGACCCAGTGTGGTGGTAAAGTTTTCGGATGTGCCTCCAATGAATCCCTGTGTAACTAGTATCCCCTCTCCTTTGGAGAGGGTTAGGGAGAGGTTTTGCGTTAGATCCCAATCCACTTTCCCCTCACGATACGTGTTATCCGTTTGAATAAAATCACGAACATCCAGCCATTTACTTTTAACTCCGGCAAGATTCAAATAAGCACTTACAATTTTAGTGGAAATAATTTCACCCATACTTACAATCTGATCATACTCATGATCGTAACTGTGAGCAGGTTTTTCCTCAATTGCCCAGTCCAGCTCAACAAATGAATTGTTAATTTCATTATATACCGGATGATTTTTATCCGGGAACAATTGTTCAATAATATCAAAATGATATTTTTTTACTTCGTCTAAAATTTGGGTGGCATTCTTTGTTTCACCTGTTTTCTTTTCCTGTTGAAAGAAAAACGCATCTGTCAATCTTTCAAGCGCATTGGTAACCTTACCCATTGCAGAAACAACCACTACTATATTTTCGCCCGGATAGCGATTTAAAATAGTTGCTACATTTTTTACTGCCTCAGCATCTTTCACCGATGCCCCGCCGAATTTGAATACTTTCATTTTACAATTTTACAATTAACCAATTTTGCAATCGGCAATTTAACAATATCACCTATTCCCTCTTTCCATCAATATCGTTTAGTCAAGATGCCATCGCTCATTTTTCTACAGGCTCAATATGACCAGCGTGCGGTCAGTCAGAGTCGAAGACTGTGGACTGATGTTTTTTCCTTAACTAAACGACATTCCCCCTCTCCATTGGAGAGGGATTAAAGGTGAGGCGGCAATTAATCCACTCATCATCAAATTCAGAATTTAATTTTTCATAAAACTTAATTGCCGGTTTGTTCCAATTCAAGACCTGCCATTCTAATCTAGGTACTTTCATCTTTTCCGATACTTCAACAACGGCGCTAAACAACCTTTTGCCAATGCCATGCTGCCGGAATTTTTCAGTAACAATAATATCTTCCAGAAAAACACATTTACCTTTCCAGGTAGAATATTTGATATAATAGAGTGAAATACCTACGACTTTCCCTTCCACCTCAGCGACAAAAAAATTGAAAATTGGATTTTCACCAAATCCATCAATCTCTAACTCTTCAATAGTAAGGCTTACTTCATTAGGAGCATTTTCATAAATTGCTAATTCTCTGATTAAATTTAATGCTTCTGATAAGTCGGATTTTAAACCTTTTCGTATCGAAATATTCATATTAAACTCTTTTTTACCAGATTAATTCGCATTTTGCAAAATTACACTATAAATCATCCCCCTCTCCTCCCCTACCATTCTTGCAATACAAAGATATTTATTTCTTTGATTGGGATATGCAAATAAGTTAATTGCACAACTTCACTTAACTAACTAAAAGACAGCCCATTACAAAACACAAATGATAACAATACCCTCATAATTAATCAGTTATACAAACATCGCAACAAAACATATTGAATTATCATTAATTTTGTCCGAAAATATTACGACCTTTGCACAAAAATAAAACCAAAAACATGAGCAGGGTAAAAACACTAGGACAATTTATTATTGAAAAGCAATCTGATTTCCCGTTCTCTAAAGGTGAATTATCACGACTTTTACGTGACTTAGGTATTGCCTCAAAAATTGTAAACCGCGAAGTAAACAAAGCCGGATTGGCTGATATTTTGGGAGATGCAGGTGAAACAAATATTCAGGGCGAAAATGTAAAAAAATTAGATGTGTTTGCAAACGAGCAGTTTATTGCTGCATTGAGTGTTGGCGGTGAGTGCTGTGCTATTGCATCAGAAGAAAATGAAGACATCATTATCGTAAATAATGAAATGTCGAAAAACGCTAAATATGTTGTTGCTATGGATCCTTTGGATGGTTCATCAAACATTGATGTGAATGTTTCCATCGGAACTATTTTTTCTATTTATCGCAGAACATCACTTGCAGGCCCCGGCACAAACGAAGATTTTTTTCAACGTGGTACCGAACAAGTAGCTGCCGGATATGTAATTTATGGCTCTTCCTGTATGATGGTTTATACCACTGGCAAAGGGGTTAACGGCTTTACCTTAGACCCTTCTATCGGTGAATTCTGTTTGTCGCACCCTAATATGCAAATACCAAAATCTGCAAAAACATATTCCATCAATGAAGGTAACTACGTACACTTCCCTGATGGTGTAAAAAAATACATTAAATATTGTCAGGAAGAAGACGACAGCACAGACCGCCCTTATTCATCACGTTACATAGGTTCCGGCGTTGCCGACATCCATCGTAACCTTATTTTGGGAGGTATCTATATTTATCCAACAACATCAAAATCACCAAAAGGTAAATTACGTTTGCTTTACGAATGCAATCCTTTGGCTTTTATTGTTGAACAAGCCGGAGGAAAAGCTACTGATGGGTTTAACAGAATTTTGGAGTTGGATATGAGCGAACTTCACCAGCGCACTCCGTTATTTATTGGTTCGTCGGAAATGGTTGATATGGCTGGTGCTCATATGGTAAAATATTCATCTGTTGATGAAATGGTAAAGTAATAAATCAATTTTACAGTAGGCAATTATTTCAATTACTCAATTGACTATTGCAGAATTACAAAATTATTTTTTGGTAATCGGTGTAATCATTTTACTAATCCTTGTAATCTAATATATCTATGAAAACAATTGATAATTATAACTTTAAAGGCAAAAAGGCTTTGATACGTGTTGATTTTAATGTACCCCTTGATTCTCAATACAACATTACTGACGACACAAGAATTCGGGCAACCATTCCAACTATAAATAAAATTATAGCTGATGGAGGTGCTGTTATTTTAATGTCACATTTAGGCCGCCCTAAAGATGGTCCCGACGAAAAAAACTCATTAAAACATATTGTTAATCATTTAAGCAAACTATTAAATAAACCTGTTCGGTTTGCTCCTGACTGCATAGGTTCAGAAGCAAAATCTATTGCCAAAGAACTCAAAGCAGGCGAAGTGCTTTTATTAGAAAACCTCCGTTTTTACAAACAAGAAACAGCCGGAACAGATTCATTTGCACAGGAACTGGCTTCGTTGGGTGATGTTTATGTGAATGATGCTTTTGGTACCGCACACCGTGCACATGCCTCTACCACCATTGTTGCCAAATTTTTTCCAAATGATAAAGTATTCGGCTATTTAATGGCTAACGAACTTTCGAGCATCGATAAAGTGTTGAATAAATCAGAAAAGCCTTTTACGGCTATCATGGGTGGAGCAAAAGTTTCCGGTAAAATTTTAATTATAGATAAGCTGTTGGATAAAATCGATAATCTGATTATCGGTGGCGGAATGGCTTATACATTTATTAAAGCACAGGGCGGAAAAATAGGCGGCTCTTTGGTGGAAGATGATAAATTAGACATTGCACTGAAAATATTAAATGACGCAAAAGCAAAAGGGGTGAATATTTATTTACCGGTTGATGCTATTGCCGCTTCTGCTTTTGCTAACGACGCAACAATACAAACATGTGATATCACAAAGATACCTGATGGTTTCCTGGGATTGGATATTGGTCCTTTATCAGAAAAAATATTTGAGAAAGTAATTCTTCAGAGTAAAACCATTTTATGGAACGGCCCAATGGGCGTTTTTGAAATGAGCAATTTTGAATATGGAACCAAGTCTATTGCAAAAACTATTGTTGCTGCCACTCAAAAGGGAGCTTATTCTTTAATTGGTGGTGGCGATTCTGTTGCGGCTATCAATAAATATAACCTGGCGGATAAAGTTAGTTATGTTTCAACCGGCGGCGGGGCATTGCTTGAGTATATCGAAAGCGGCAATTTGCCAGGGGTGCAAGCTATAGAAGAAGCTGAGATTAAAGTGGCGTAAAAACAAATTTCAACACTGATTGGGGTAAGTATTTAATACTAATTTGGGTATTAAATCCTTATTCCAATCACTGTAATATCATCAACCTGTTCCAGATTACCCTTCCATTCATTAATCGTTGTGTTTAATATCACTTTCTGCCTAATCATTGGTTTATGACAATTGGCTAAAAGCAGTTCTTTCAATCGCTTGGATTTGAATTTTTTCCCTGTAGAACCACCAAACTGGTCTGCATATCCATCGCTGAATGTGTATATACAATCGCCCTTTTCTAAAGGAATAATTTTCCGTGTAAACGTTTGCTCATCACCAACGTATTTTCCTACCGGCATTTTATCAGGTTTTAATTCTATCAGTTTTCCTGATCTGACAATATAAAATGAATTATTTGCCCCGGTATATTCCAACTCCATTTTTTGAAAATCGTAACGACACAAAACCAAATCCATTCCATCTTTTCCTTCAAAAGCAACACCTTCAGGGTTTACAGCTAATATTATTATCCGGCGCAATTCATTTATAATTTCATCCGTCTGTTTCAGATGTGATTTAGAATATATTATTTCATTCAATATTCCCATCCCGATAAGGCTCATGAAAGCACCCGGGATTCCATGTCCTGTACAATCTGCAGTACAAACATATAAACTGGAGTGCTTTTCCATGATCCAGTAAAAATCACCGCTCACAATATCCCTCGGACTGAATAGTATAAAATAGTCGGACAGGCGCTGGGAAATATAATTTTCCGACGTTAAAAAAGAAGATTGAATTCGTTTGGCATAATTGATACTATCTGTAATGTTGATATTTTTCTCTTCCAATAATCCTTTCTGGCGCTCCACTTCCAGTTTTTGAATTTCAATCAGCTCATTTTTTTTTGCAAGTTCCTGGTTTGCTTTTTGTTTCTGCCGGTTACTTCTGAATATGCTCACTGCAAGCAATAGCATCAAAACAAAAGCAATTGTAAAAGAGTAACGCATTACTTTTTGTCTGCGCACTTCTTCGTGTTGAACAGCATCTTTTTTCTCCTGTACCAGCTTATCTCTTTCCTGCGTTTTTTCAAAATCGAAATTCATTTGTGCCTGAACGGTTTTTTTTATATCCTCTTCATTGAAAAGACTGTCGCGATAAACAATATACATTTTGTAATTTTCAAATGCTGATTTATAGTTTCCGGTAATACTGTCCAAAACAGAAAAACTCCTGTAACCATCCTTAATTCTGTCTTTATTTCCAATTTCCCTGGAGAGTGTTAGTGCTTTATTTATATATTCTCTTGCATCGGCTAATTTATTTTGTCTGGTAAATAATTCCCCTATGTTGATATAGTCAGTAGAAATGCCATGTTTATATCCTAGAGTCTCGTGCATTTTTAAAGCAGAAAAATAACTTTTTAAGGCTTCCGTATTGTTTCCCTGACGAGCATAAATTTGGCCAATGTTACCATAAGAATCCGCAATACCTCTTTTATCCCCCATTTCTTCTTTAATCTTCAGGGAGGCCCAATAGTTTTTTAAGGCTTCGGAATTATTTCCCTCTTTCATATAAATAACTCCAATATTGTTATAAGAAGCACCAACACCGGCCTTGTCTTTGATCTCCTCCCTGATTTTTAATGATGTAAATTGATTTTTCAGGGCTTCGGGATAATTTCCCTGATGCCTGTAAATAAGTCCGATGTTGTTATATGAATTTGCAATCCCTTTTTTGTCCCCAATCTCTTCCAGAATTTTTAATGATGCAAACTGATTTTTCAAAGCTTCAGTATAATTTCCCTGATATATCCCGATACCAGCAATGGTACTGTAAGAAGACGCTAAACCAAATTTATAATTTATTTTCGAAGCTATTTTTACTGCTTCGCGGGCAAGGGAGTCGGCCTGGAGATAAGCCCCGTAATTTATTTTTTGTCGGCAAAGATTATTTATTGCTTTTACTTTAGTGGTATCCTCTTTGGCGGTCATGATAAACCCTTGAAGTGAATCAATTGCCCGCGATTGTGCAAAAGCTCCTCCTCTGGTTCCACCTATAGAAATAAGTAAAGTGACGATAAAAAAACGGTATATAAATTTATTTTTCAATGATTTGAATCGTTTTTCAAACTAATTTTAAGTTTCGATGGATTTTAAAAACAAATTTAGGACAAATAAAAGAATCTTTGGTAAAACAGAAAATCTCTTGATGCTATAAAATTATAAAACATCTCTGAGTTTTTGAAATTTCTTTTACCTACCCATAATTTTCTCATTGCGTTTGTCTTAACATTTGTTTTTTTATTTGAACACAATGTCAAACAATCTTGTATGCAATTTAATGCATTGCATAGCCAATTATAAATGGATTATCTAAATGACGTGCTGCTATTGTAAAATCATAACTATCTTTGAAAGATACGATTGTGCAAAATTTCATTGCTAAGGAGTATATATTTTAAAGGAGCAAAAGTTCAACACGTTGAATACAACACAAACAAGTGTAAAAAAAGATTTTTTGCCACAAAGGAACGAAGACGCGAAGTTTTTTTAGTATCTTTATTTGATTGATTTTCTTTGTTTTTCTTAGTGTCTTTGGGACTTTGTGGCGAATTTATGGCAAAATGCCACCTTTGAGTCACATTTAAAAAAAATTGATGCAATTCCCCTCAACAATGGTTTTCTTTGGACTTAACAGATATAAAACATTGAAATTCCAAAATTTTGAGTAAAAATCTAAAAGCAAACAGTATGATCCGTGAAATAATTAAAATAGACGAAGAAAAATGTGATGGTTGCGGAATATGCATTCCCGGATGCCCGGAGGGCGCCCTTCAAATAATTGATGACAAAGCAAGGTTGGTTAGTGACCTTATGTGTGATGGCCTTGGAGCCTGTCTTAATGAGTGTCCGCAGGAAGCGATTACTATTGAGAAAAGGGAAGCTGAAATGTATAACGAAACGGAAGTAATAAAAGTAATCGTAAAGCAAGGTAAAAATACCACTATAGCTCATTTAAAACATTTGCAGGAACATGGTGAGATCGGTTATTTTACTGAGGCTGTCACCTACCTTAAAAATAACTCTCAACAACTATCATTTAACATTAAAGAAATAACTACCATAATGGACAACCTTTCACCATCAGCAAACACGCCTTCTAACAAACATGAAGATGAAATTCCCAAAATGCAACATCCGGTAAACAGCGGTTGCGGATGCCCGGGGGCAACTACAATGGACTTTAGGGAATCAAACAATGTTGTTATTAATAAAGTTGAACAAAACAATCAAAAACAGCCTTCAGAATTAAGGCAATGGCCCATACAGATGCATCTTGTAAATCCGATGGCTCCTTACTTTAAAAATTGCGATTTGCTTTTGGCTGCCGACTGCGTCGCCTTCGCGAGCGGGGATTTTCACAGAGAACACTTAAAAGGCCGTTCGATAGCAATTGCATGCCCTAAACTCGACAGCCACCTGGAAGTTTATGTGGATAAGCTGACCAGCATGATAAATGATGCTAACATAAATACCATCACCGTAATGATCATGGAAGTTCCTTGCTGTGGCGGACTACTTCATATGGCTATGGATGCTGTAAAACAGGCCAGCCGGAAGATTCCCGTAAAAATGATAAAAATGAGTCTGCATGGCGAAGTAATTACTGAGGAATGGGTTTAATTTTATTTTTTTTCTAACTTCTTAAAATATCCCCGCAATAAAAAATTATGCTTTAAAGCCTCCATATTCTGGTTGAAATTACCGGAACCATCTTTGATATTTTTCATACTCTGATTAAGATTGTTTACAAAAATTGTATCCATTATCAAGGTTCCGATTGCGCCTTTACCTTTATTTATGCTCTCTGTAATTTTAGACAGATCGCCGGTAATTGAAGCAGTTCTTGAGCTTGTTAATTTTATGTTTACAATAGCTTGTTTTAATTCTTGCCCCATAGTATTATCCATAAGCAAAGAACCGACTGTACCTTTTCCTTCTTTAATATTCAGCAGGATTTTTGAAAGATCGCCCGAAACCTGAGCTGTATTATTACTGGTGCGCTTTACATTTACAACTGCCTGTCTTAAATTATTTGTTAGTACAGAATCAGAAAGCAGCTCCCAAAGGGAATTGCAGTTGTTTAATCTTTTTACTGTTTTTTTCAATTCACCGGTAATCTCTTCCACATTTTTATTGGATGATTTTAATGTTTGTATCATTTCATCTGTATCAAGAGGTGGCCTCGTTTCGATAGTATCATTTTCCATAACAATCGGCGATGCCGCTTTTCGATTATGAATAATTAAAATTTTATTTCCCATTAAGCCATCGGTGGCAATGCTTGCAAACGCATTTTTTTTAATATTAGGCCTTATAATTTCTTCAATATCCAGTAATACTTTTACTGCCGAATCGTTTATTACGTTCATTTTTTTTATCGTTCCTACATCATATCCCCTAAACCTTACAATGTTTCCTATCTGCAATCCGTTAATGTCGCTGAATATTGCAACGATTTTAAAGGTTGGAGTGAACATATATTTTTTTGCTCCCACAAAAAAAATAGCCGTAATCAAAAGGATCAATCCTGTCGAAACTACCGCACCAAGTTTAATGGATTCTTTTTTTTCTTTTTCCATGGCTAGTCCTTTTTACTCAAAAAATTCTTTTATTTTCGGATCCGTTGATTTTGAAAGAACTTCAAACGTTCCATCTTTATAAATCTCTCCATCTATTAACACCAACATTCTGTTTGAAGTTACTTTGGCACATGTCATATCATGAGAAATAATTATCGAGGAAGTGTTATATTTCTTCTGGATTTCGAGCATTAGTTTGCTTATCTCTTTTGCCGTTATCGGATCTAAACCCGTTGTAGGCTCATCATATAAAATTAATTGCTTATCTGCTTTAGACATGTAAAAAAATAGTATCTTAGCTCC
>JAVHPR010000410.1:0-8224 GCA_036170695.1 Bacteroidia bacterium | reverse complement strand
TTACAAAACAATAAAAGACAGCATGTCTAAAGCAGATAAGCAATTTAAACAATTTTGCCACCTTGCTGGTGGCCACCCGAAGGTGTGGCAATAGGCAATTTTACAAATACAATTTTAATTATTATAACTACCATTTATGATTGAACTTTTCAAACACATTCTACACCTCGATTTTGAGTGGCTTTTCCTCAATTATAATGATGCCATTTATACTATTTTATTTCTGGTTATTTTTATTGAAACGGGTTTGGTGATAATGCCTTTTCTTCCTGGCGATTCACTATTATTTACAGCAGGCTTGTTCGCAAGGTTAGGTTATCTGAATATGGCATTTTTGGTGTCACTTTTGTTTATCGCGGCTGTTTTGGGTGACAATACAAATTATTGGGTAGGCCGGAAAATTGGCTTGAAAGCCTTGAAAATAAAATTCAAAGGGAAAAATTTAGTGAAAGAGGAATATTTGACTAAAACGCATTCGTTTTATGAAAAATATGGGACAAAAACCATTATTATGGCTCGTTTTGTTCCAATTGTAAGAACTTTTGCTCCTTTTGTTGCCGGTATTGCTGAAATGAAATACAAAAAATTCCTATCGTTTGATATCCTTGGCGGTGGCATATGGATTTTTAGTTTAACGTTTGCAGGTTACTTTTTAGGAGAAATTCCCTGGATCAGGAAAAATATTGAATTGGTTGCTTTAGGAATAATTTTTATTTCTGTGATTCCAATTATTTTGGGTATTGTCAAAGCAAAAATGAAAAAGCAATAATAATAAATTCATAACAAATTACCCAGATTTACTCAGATTCGTAATTCGTTAATTTTCGTAATTCGTTGTATGAATAAAACTTTCGGACTAATAGGTTATCCACTCACTCATTCTTTTTCAAAAAAATATTTTACCGAAAAATTCGAAAAGGAAAATATCAAAGGTTGCGAATACAATCTTTATCCAATCGAACACATTAATCAATTCCAAAAGCTTATTACTGATAATCCTGCACTCTGCGGATTAAACGTAACAATTCCTTACAAGGAAAGTGTAATTCCGTTTTTAGATGAACTAGACGAAACAGCAAAAGCAGTGGGGGCAGTTAATTGTATTAAGATAAAAGAAGCCCCTCCTAACCTCCCCAAAGGGGAGGAACTACATCCCACCAGCCGCCATTTTCGGAATGACTTGCGGGTTGGTTCTCCTCCCCTTCGGGGAGGTCGGGAGGGGCTTATAATTGGTTACAATACCGATGTGTTCGGATTCAGGCAAAGTATAAAACCATTTCTGGAAATACAACATGAACGTGCATTGATACTTGGAACTGGTGGTGCCTCAAAAGCTGTTGCTTATGTATTAAAAGGAATTGGTATTGATTGCTATTTTGTAAGCAGGAACAAGGAAAAAGAATCAAGTATTAAGAATCAAGAAACAAGAAACAAGACTTTTTTGTATGAAGAATTAAATGAAAATATGATCAATGCTTTTAAATTGATTATTAACACTACACCTGTTGGAATGTACCCCAATTTAAATGATGCTCCTGAAATTCCCTACAGCTTTATTTCTTCATCACATTTATTGTATGATTTAGTTTATAATCCCACAGAATCTGAATTTTTAAAACGCGGAAAACTGCAAGGAGCTTCTACAGTGAATGGATTATCAATGCTTCATCAACAAGCAGAAGAGGGGTGGAGGATTTGGAATAATACCTCACCCCTTAATCCCCTCTCCGAGGGAGAGGGGGGATTAGGTAAACTGGGTTAATTATGTATATTTTTTGTTGAATTTTGTTCTTTGCTTTTTTATTTTTTTTACAGCCTTGCCCCCTCTCTTTTGGAGAGGGGATTAAGGGGAGAGGTGTTTATTATTAATTTCGCTTTACCATGAATTTCAATATAATTTCCGATTTTCTTCCTACCGGTGATCAGCCTTCAGCCATCAAACAATTGGTTAATGGCGTTCAAAACAATTTGCCTGCGCAAACCTTATTGGGTGTTACCGGTTCCGGAAAAACATTCACAATAGCCAATGTTATTGAGCAAACACAAAAACCAACATTAGTTTTAAGCCATAACAAAACACTTGCAGCTCAGTTATATGGGGAATTTAAACAGTTCTTCCCGAAAAACGCAGTGGAATATTTTGTAAGTTATTACGATTATTATCAGCCCGAAGCTTTTATTCCGAGTTCAAATACTTATATCGAAAAAGATTTATCCATAAATGATGAAATTGAAAAATTAAGATTAAGTACTACTTCTGCATTACTTTCCGGAAGAAGGGATGTGATTGTGGTATCTTCAGTTTCCTGTATTTACGGTATCGGTAATCCGATTGAGTTTAAAAGTAATGTCATTCAGATAAAAAAAGGGGAAGTCATCAGTCGAAATAAATTTTTACACAAATTAGTGGAAGGCCTTTATTCGCGTACTACCGGTGATTTTTTGCGTGGCAACTTCCGTGTAATGGGTGATACTGTGGACATTAACCTTGCTTATGCCGATTACTCATTGCGTGTTGCTTTCTGGGGTGATGAAATTGAAGAAATAGAATTCTTTGATACCCTAACAGGGAAGTGTATTGAGAAATTAGATAACGTACCCATTTATCCTGCAAATATTTTTGTGACCAGTCCGGATTCAATGAAGAGTGCCATATTTCAGATTCAGGATGATATGGTAAAGCAGGTGGATTATTTTAAAGAAATTGGGAAACACCTGGAAGCAAAACGTCTAGAAGATCGCGTTACTTATGATCTGGAGATGATGCGTGAATTGGGCTATTGTTCCGGTATTGAAAACTATTCGCGTTATTTTGATCATCGTTCTCCCGGATCACGTCCCTTTTGTTTATTGGATTATTTTCCTGACGATTTTTTAATGGTGGTAGATGAAAGTCATGTTACGCTTCCCCAAATACGTGCGATGTACGGTGGGGACCGCGCACGTAAAATAAATCTGGTAGATTACGGTTTTCGTTTACCGGCAGCAATGGACAATCGCCCGCTCAAATATGAAGAGTTTGAAACCATGATTAATCAAATTATATACGTAAGTGCCACTCCTTCAGAATACGAATTGCAACGGTCGGAAGGAATAATTGCGGAACAGGTTATTCGTCCTACAGGTCTTTTAGATCCTATTATTGAAGTAAGGCCGAGTGTAAATCAGATTGATGATTTGCTGGAAGAGATTGACAAAGTGACCAAGCGCGATGAGCGAATTTTGGTAACTACACTAACCAAACGTATGTCGGAGGAATTACAGAAATATATGCTGAATATTGGTATCCGTTGTCGTTATATTCATTCTGATGTAGAAACACTTGAACGGGTTCAGATTATGCAGGATTTACGTCTGGGAGTTTTTGATGTATTGATTGGCATTAATCTTTTACGAGAAGGACTTGATCTACCTGAAGTATCTTTAGTTGCTATACTTGATGCGGATAAAGAAGGTTTCCTTCGTTCCGACAGAGCCTTAACTCAAACAGCTGGGCGTGCAGCACGTAATTTAAACGGAAGAGTAATTATGTATGCCGATAAAATTACCGGATCGATGCAACGTACTATTGATGAAACGGAGCGCAGGCGGCAAAAACAAATTGCTTACAATATTGCCAATAATCTTGTTCCAACTGCATTGAATAAATCAAGGGAATCAATTATGGGGCAAACGTCTGTTGTAGTTGATTCAAAAGGAAAACTGGCTCGTGCATATGTAGAGAATGAAACAATAAATTATGCCGCTGACCCTGTTGTTCAATACATGAGTAAAGAAGAATTACAATTGGCAATTACCCGCACCCGCAAAGCAATGGACCTTGCTGCTAAAGCTTTTGATTTTGCCGAAGCAGCCCACTTACGCGATGAAATGTTTGCTTTGGAAAAATTGTTCAGGAGTAAATAATTATTTTGGAAATTTATACAGGACTTAAATTCTCGAAAAAAATAATTGGCATTGTTGAAATTGAGCCATAATCTTTTTCGTTTTTCCTTATAATAAATGCAAAAGAATAGCAATTTGTACTATTGATAAATCACCTTCAATGGTATACAAAACCGTGTTTGATAAAAAGGTTCCATCCCCTTGCCGGATTTTGTCACCATCAATGGTATATAGTACAGTATTTGAATGAAAGGTACCATCACCTTGTCGGATTTTATTCTTATCAATAGTATATAAAATAGTATTAGAATGGCTAGTACCTTCACCTTGCCGAATTTTATTTCCATCAATGGTTACTAATACTTTATTGGAAAGAAAGGTGCCATCGCCTTGTCTGATTTTATCTCCATCAATTGTGTATAACACCTTATTAGATAAAAAAATTCCATCGCCTTGCCGGATTTTATTTCCATCAATAGTTAATAAAACTGTATTGGATAAAAATTTACCATCACCCTGATGAATTTTTATCTGTGCAAAAACGGCGATTGCCACTAAATAAAAAATTACAAAAAGAAATATATTTTTTTTCATTGCTATAATAAATGTTGATTTTAGCATAGTGCATTCACAAAAATAAGACCCTTTATCCCAGATTACGCATTAGAAAAAATGAACGGCATTTTTAATTCGTTTGTGTTTTTCCAAAGCCCGGTAAACCATTCTCTTCTTTTCTGATGGAGAGCCAACTTCAAAATGTATTTACCATTTATTTTTTCAAAATAAGCTCCAATTGCAAATGTCTTGTATCTCAATGTTGATAGTGTATGTTGAATTTTAGAGTTCAAGATAAACTGTCGAAATAATGCCATCAGATTATAAGCGAGCATTGCAATTGTCAGAGCAGCTTCCGTTCCAAAAAAATCTTTTAGATTAAAACTATCAAAACCAAAGTCATATTTAAGTTCTTTAATTCTATTTTCGGCATCCCCTCTACCTCTGTATAATCTCCATATTTCCACTGCTGGTAAGGTTAGATTAGTAACATAAGCTGAATAGCGGTATTGTCGATAATACTCTTCATCCTTAAATAATTTAAGGATTCTTCCTCCTGCTTTTGGCCTCTCTTTGATACGTTGGCGGACTAATACTATCCTACGTGAATTGTCCCAATTGGCGCTTTGATATTTGCTTTCACTAATTTCTATTCCTTCATCTATTACAAGCCAATTGTTTATCCCAGCTATCATTTTTTGTATGGGTTCATAAAACTTTACAGCTATTACATAGTTAATTGGTTTTTCTTTTTGTTCTAAATAATCGAGTATTTCTTTGCTGTAAAAGCCACTGTCTAGGCGAACCAAGCCTACTGTTTTATTTTTCAGCTTTTGAAAAGTGTCTTCTAAAAAAGCAACAAAGCCTTCGCCAGAAGATGTGTTACCGCTACGTAACCAAAAGTTGGCAACCATTTTTACATCTGATATGAAAGCCATAATCGGATGGTGTGAAGCCCTCCCTCGTTTTTGTGGGTTGTAGCCTTTTTTTGCACCTTCCTGTGTGCCATACCGTGTCATTACAGTTGAGTCGCAATCCAAGGTATAATTATCAAACTGGACATTATCAAACATCCAAGTGTAAAAATGGTCGCTTACCCGCTGATTAATAGGCTGTGTAAACTTTCCGAAAAATCGTTTATAAGTGTCTTGCCCAGGCGTTTGCTTCCAGTCAAATATATCTCCAAGGGCTTTATCATGTCGGGTAACCTCGGTATGTAAAAAACGATTCGCTCCACTCCAAATACTTACTAAAAATGATTCTATGATAATACTTGGTTGATAGCCTCGGTTTGATTTTGGTGCTGGTAAATCTGAGCACTCTTCAATTACCTTTTTTAGTCCTATTTTTTGCAGCATTTGCTTTAAAAGTACCATTCCGCCCCATGGCGTAATCTCTTTGTCTGTATAGCTTATATCAAATTCCATGGTGCAAAGTTATCTATTGCTACGCATTAGAAAAATAATATCGAAAATATTCTATTGCGTAATTTGGCTTTATGGAATATGTTAAAGTTTTCTGGATTTTTTGATCAATTTCATTAGATTTGTCATCATATAATTTATTTAATAACAATCAGTTACATAAGGAATGAAAAAAAATCTACTTTTTTTATGTTTTAGCATTTTTTGCTTTGCACAAGTATATTCTCAAAAACAATATACGATTAGCGGAACCATTTCTGACTCAGTAAACGGAGAAACATCTATTGGTTCATTGGTGTATATCAAAGGAACTACAAACGGGGTAGCTACCAATGTTTATGGATTTTATTCACTTACAATTCCGGAAGGCAAATATGAAATTGTAATCAGCTATTTAGGTTACCAAAGTCAGAGTCATCTGATAGATTTAAAAAGTAATGTTATTTTAAATTCAAAACTAAAGCCGTCTGAGAACAACTTAAAGGAAGTTGTTATTTCATCAGAAAGCAGCCGGGAAAAAGAGCAGGTTCGCTCATCACAAATGAGCAGCATTTATATACCTATTGAAAAAATAAAAAATATCCCGACTATCGGCGGTGAAACTGATATTATTAAGGTTCTGCAATTAATGCCGGGTGTAAAACG
Organism: Bacteroidia bacterium; assembly: GCA_036170695.1. Classification (GTDB taxonomy): domain Bacteria; phylum Bacteroidota; class Bacteroidia; order 2-12-FULL-35-15; family 2-12-FULL-35-15; genus 2-12-FULL-35-15. The sequence continues at coordinate 1,715 of JAVHPR010000410.1, read as the reverse complement.
GGGAGGGGAGGGGCAAAATGCGATGTTTGTGAGAGGTGGATCAGGGGATGATAATCTTATTTTACTGGACGAAGCGGTTGTGTATAATGTTTCACATTTGTTTGGATTCTTTTCAGTTTTTAACAATGATGCATTGAAAGAGGTTACCATGTATAAAGGTGGATTCCCATCGCAATATGGCGGACGATTATCTTCTGTTATGGATATACGTATGAAAGACGGGGATATGCAAAAATTCCATGTTGATGGTGGCATCGGGACACTGTCGTCTCACATTACTCTACAAGGTCCCATAATCAAAGACAAGATGTCGTTTATTGTCTCCGGCAGACGTTCCTATATCGACAAGGTATTTAAACTGATATACAAAGCTGATGTATTGCCCTATCATTTCTTCGATACCAACTGTAAACTAAACTATAAACTATCTGATAAAAACAGACTTTTTTTTAGTGCATATTATGGTGATGATATTTTGGCTTCCTCAGGTTCCTTTATTGATGGAGGTTTTACTTTAGGCAATGGCGTTGGTACTCTTCGGTGGAATCATTTATTTAACGAAAAGCTATTCTCAAATTTTTCTTTGATTTACACCCGTTTTCGCTATATCATAGCTGTGGAAGCTGCCGGAAATTCATTCAGTGCGAAATCAAAAATAACTGACGTAGGATTCAAATACGACTTCAGTTATTATAAAAACTCTAAAAATGCTATCAAATATGGGGTGCTCTTTACCAATCATAGTTTCCGCCCCAACATTGTAAATTCAGCGGGAGCCATATCCGAATTTATTAAATCCGAAGAAGGGAAATTAATAATGACTAAAGAACTGGCATTTTATCTCAATCATGAATTTGATGCCACTAACAGAATAAAATTAAATTATGGCGGGCGTCAATCAATTCTTATTACTGATAAAGGCAGAATATACATGAATCCTGAACCTCGATTTTCTGCGGCTTATACTATAAATGAAAAACAGTCAATTAAGTTAAGTTATTCAAAAATGGTTCAGTATATGCATTTGGTTTCCAGTTCTTCAATAGCATTGCCAACTGATTTATGGTATCCGGTGAGTAATAAAATAGAACCACAAACTTCTAAGCAATGGGCATTGGGATATAATTATCTGATGGATAAAATAAAAACCACATTGACATTTGAATCCTATTATAAAAAACTTGAAAATTTAATTGAATATCGTGAGGGTGCCAATTTGATTTTAAATAATGATTATGAAAAGGAGTTAGTTGTTGGGAATGGTGAGTCTTTCGGTTTTGAATTTTTCGCACAAAAAATGTCCGGAAGATTTTCCGGATGGATTGGATATACTATTTCATGGGCTAACCGGCAATTTGATGCCTTGAATCAAGGCAAGACATATTATGCAAAATATGATCGAAGGCATGATTTATCCTTGGTCGGAAGTTTCGATTTTACCAAAAGGGTTTCGACATCTGTAGTATGGGTTTATTCAACAGGTCAGCGCTTTACTCCAATTACCGGTATGTTTGTTATGCCTAATTCCTCACTTACCAGTGTGGATATGCTTCCTATTTACGCGGAAAGAAACAGCGGACAATTACCTAATTCACATCGCTTAGATGTGAGTATTATTATAAAATCCAGAGCTAATCGAAGGTTTATGAAATGGACCGGGGAATGGTCTTTTGGAGCTTATAATTTTTATAATCGTGCTCAGCCTTATCGTGTTC
>JAVHPR010000409.1:0-8237 GCA_036170695.1 Bacteroidia bacterium | reverse complement strand
AGGAATTACAAAACAATAAAAGACAGCATGTCTAAAGCAGATAAGCAATTATAATAATTTTTATGAAGGTATTCAATTGCAGATTTATAGGGGGTACGGCTTTCTTATAAAAAATAGAGGTGCGGCGCACCGACATATTAAATAATGTTACGGTGCGCCGCACCTTCTGAAATAATCTAAAATCCAATGCTCCCCAAGGTCTTCGACAAGCTCAGACTGACGGTGCGCGAGTCATATTGAGCCTGTCGAAATATATGCGATGGCTTAATATTATAAATTTTTGAAATTTGTCGTACACTCATTTATATGAGGTAATTTGCAAAATCTGTGATAAAGAAATATACTACGAATGTTATGTTAAATTTACTTTGACGCATTGTATGTCATTCCGACCTTGTGGAGGAATCTTTTTCATTTAAAAAAGATGTCTCGTCAAAACTCGACATGACATTACATCTTTTTATAATTAACTCAACACTAATTGTATTTTCAAACACCGAGGTAGATTCTGGTGGAATTCACCAGTTTTAAATTGATGAACTCAAATTTACAAAAATCAGGTATTCGTTTTTATTTGCCAGTGGCAGCCATCAGCCCTTCAATGATTTTATCAACACTTACTCCTTCGGCTTCGGCTTTATAATTCCGTACAATACGGTGACGTAAAATGGCGCCGGCAACAGCTTTAACATCCTCAATATCAGGAGAATATTTCCCTTTTATTAAGGCGTGACATTTTGCACCTATTACTAAATATTGAGAAGCTCTTGGTCCTGCACCCCACGATAAATAATTGTTAGCAGTTTCGGACGCAAATTCTGTATTAGGACGACTTTTAGCTGCCAATTTTACAGCATATTCCACCACATTATCGGTTACCGGAATCCGGCGAACAAGGTTCTGAAAATAAATTATTTCTTCAGCGTTCAGTATTTTTTTCAATTCTGTTTTTTTGTCGGAAGTAGTATTTTTCACCACTAATATCTCATCCTCAAATTTTGGATAATCTAACCAGACATTAAACATAAAACGGTCTAACTGCGCTTCCGGTAAGGGATAAGTACCTTCCTGTTCAATTGGATTTTGTGTGGCTAAAACAAAAAATGGATTTCCTAATACATAGCGTTTCCCTCCGGTGGTGATGGTGCGTTCCTGCATCGCTTCAAGCAAAGCTGCCTGTGTTTTTGGCGGGGTGCGGTTAATCTCATCAGCCAGAATAATATTGGCGAACAAGGGCCCTTTGATGAATTTAAAATTCCTGTCCTCACCTAAAATTTCGGAGCCGATAATATCAGAAGGCATAAGGTCAGGTGTAAACTGGATGCGGTTATAGGTCAATCCCAAGGTATCAGCAATGGTATTTACCAATAAAGTTTTCGCAAGGCCGGGGACGCCAATGAGTAAACAATGCCCTCGGCTGAAAATAGAGATCAATACATCTTTTACAACTTCATCCTGGCCGATAATGACTTTACTTATTTCGGCATTTAACTCTTTGTATTTAACCACAAAGGCATCTACTGCTTCTACATCTGTTAGCCCCACTCTTAATCTCTCCCCTAAGGGGAGAGGTATTTCTCGCTGTTGTTGTTCTTCCATTTTTTATTTTTTTTGTTTCTACTTCTCACCAAACGCCCCCTCTCTTTTGGAGAGGGGATTAAGGGGAGAGGCTACTTTTTTTACCACTTATTATTAAACGCACAATTTTTATAATCATCGTTTATGCGTACAAAGGTATTAACTGATTTCTTTTTAATCCAGGTTTGTATCACTTCCTGCTGTTTTTTAGCTAATGCTGCAGCTTGTATTTTTTGATAATCGTCAATTAAGTTTGCACGATGTGGTGATGTGCGGGTTTTTAAATACACAATACGATAGGCCTGTTTACCATCACGCGAAGTCATAGGCATAGGTTTGGTAAATTCTCCAACTTTAAGTTTATCAATGGCAAAAGCAACAGTTTGATCCATCTGACCAATTTCATCCATTTGAAAACGGGTAGCACCTGTCATTGGATTTACAATTAAGCCACCGCTGTTTTTACTTTCTTCGTCTTCAGAATATTTTGCTGCGGCTTCAGAAAACGAGATGGTATCAGCAGTAAGTTTTGTGTAAATGGTATCTAAGGACAGTTTTGCCTTTAGCAAATCGCTAACATCTACTTTAGGCGCTATTAGCAAACTTCGTGCATCAACTTCATCGCCTCTGCGTTCAATTAACTGAATAATAAAATAGCCATAAACAGTTTCAAACACTTCGCTAATTTCATCCGGTTTAAGTTTAAAAGCCCATGCATCCCATTCAGGAACAAACTGTCCGCGTTGAATATGTTCATATAATCCACCTTTGCTGGAGGATCCCGGATCTTCGGAGTACAAGGCAGCCATTGCTGCAAAAGGACTTTCTCCTTTCATAATACGCAATCGGATATCCGTAATTTTTTCCTTTGCTTCTTTTTTTGCTTCGGGAGTAGTTGTTGGCTTTTTAACAATTTGTCCCACTTCTACTTCAGAATTAATAAAAGGAATCGAGTCTTCAGGAATACTTTTGTAATACAACCTGACATCATTAGGAGTAACGTTAATATCACCTGTTATTTTACTTTGCATCTGTTGGGATAATAATAAATCGCGTATGTTGTCTTTTAAATCAATTTTAAAGTCTTCAACTGATTTACCATAAAAAGTTGTAAAGCGTTCTTCAGAACCAAATTGCTGAATGTAATAACTAATACGTCTATCCAGTTCCTGTTCTACCTGTGCATCTGTTACACTTAAACTATCTTTTTGGGCTTGTGCTAATAATAACTTTTGATACAATAGTTCTTCTAATAACTTGCAATGAGAATTTTCATTTACAGCTTCTTGTGCGGTAACCATTTGTTGGTATTGCGATTCAAGTTCAGATTGTAAAACAGTGTTAGTCCCCACCACAGCTATTACGCGATCAATCACTTTTTCCTGGGCAAAGCCCCTCCCAGCCTCCCCCAAGGGGAGGAGAAGCAACGCACAAGCCCCCAAAAAAACTCGCAGTCCGGCAATACTAGGAAAGGAGGAGAAATAATTCACAAGTTTAAACATATTCATTTTTTTAGGTTTCGCCCTCTCCCTTATGGGGAGAGGATTAAGGAGAGGGGCTATGTTTATCATTGTTATAGATTTCAATTTTATTATTATTTGCGGCATCGTTGTAAATATCTTCCTTCATTTTAACAACAAGCTGCAATTTTCGTTTATTTAAAATTATATTTTTTATATTTTCTTTTTCAAAACTTAAGGGTGAAATACTATTACGAATTTTAAATCCTTTAATATTTAGGAAATAACTGTTCATTGAATCACTTACCTCAACAAATCTGTTATTTTGCAGAAACAGCTCTTTATTATAGGTTTGAATAGGGATTTCTTTCAATAAATCGTCAAATAATAGCCAGGAGTTATCATCTAAATAAAAATTTTCAGCAAACTGGTGGCAATATCCGGCAAGCAGATCCCTATCTTTAAGATTATCAGATTTATACCATTTTTGGAGTTTATTTATTCCGGGAGCTTTTTTATTCACTTTCACATAAACTACCTTGATGATATTATCTTTCAACTCAAAATTATTCCGATTATTATTGTAATACTGTTCTATTTCTTCATTGGTAATAACAGTATCTAACTTTTGTTTTACCAGTTCTTTTTCGTAAATATAAGTAATTAGCGAATTACGATAATCCTGTAACTGTTTATCTACATTTTTTTGTTCATCGGTAAGGTTATCCTCTGCTTTTTGAATAACCAGGGATTCCCGAACCCAATTGTCGATATATTTTTTTAAGCGTTCTAAACTGTCTTTTGATGAGATGCCCTGCGGAACAACATCCTTAATGTTTTCAATATAAAGATAGGTATTGTTAACACGGGCAATGGCCTGCCGGTTCTCATTTTTCTGGTTTTTAGAATTACATGAAACAAGCATCAAAAATCCTAAAATATACGGGAGTAGTTGTTTCAATGTGAGATATGAGATTTGGGATGTGAGATATGAGATGCGAGATGTGAATGTGAAAAATCTCATATCCCAAATCTCATATCTCACATCTTATTTAATAGTAGCAAGGACGTTTTTATCAATTGTAACCGTATATTTTTTCTTTAAATCTACAAGCCATTGTTTTTCCAACTGATTTTGATAATCAGCAGTAATCAGACCTTTAGCATCCAAATAAGATTTTTGGCTTGGAGGCAGTATTTTATTTACAAGCACTATCACAATTTTTTTATCTTTTTCAGAAACCATGTTAGCTGAAATTCCCGGCTTCCAATTTTTGCTGACGAACTCATTTTCATCTTTGTTAAATAAACGAGTTTCAACCTGCAGGTTTAATTGTGAGTCCTTGTTTATTTCTGCTAAAATCTCTTTTTCCGTTTTATTAGCAGTTAAGAAGCTACGAACCTGTTTAGCAATTTCTTCATTTGAACAGCTATAAACAGAAGCATCCGCACGTGCTTCCCACTGGTAATTGGCTTTATTCTTTTCGTAAAATTCTTTTGAGCCAAGTGTGTCTTTTACAGCTTTTGTCCATACTTTTTGATCGGATAAAGCAAATAATAATATGCCATCATGATATTCTTCCATCAATGATTTGAATTCAGGATATTTTTGGTCTAATCTGGATTCTTCGTAAGCTACTGCCATTTCATCCACAAATTGATTGTATAATTGGTTAATAAGCATCTTTACATCCATTTTCGCGCGTTTACTCTGGTGGCTTATTATATAATTAGCAAAATCGGCTTGGGTATATACTTTATCGTTAAAATTAAAAAGTGTCATTTTGAGGGAAGATGCTTTTTCGTTGTTCCAATGTCCTTCAAAAAGTGTTGTATCTACTAAAGCATAAAATTGATCTCTTGCCGGCAGATTTTCTTTAAACTTATATTGAGTTTTTACTTTTGCAATTAACGAAACCCGCCCAGCCTGAGAACGTGAATCCTTAGAAATTTTATCTTTTAATTCACTTTTCATATTATCAAATGTAGCCAAGCCACGTTTGTCAACTAATTTAATGATGTGCCAACCGTATTTAGTTTTTACAGGGGCGGAATAATCACCTTTATTTTGTAATGCGAAAGAACCCTTTTCAAATTCATAAGGCATTTTATTGGTACCGAACCAAGGTAATTCCCCTCCCTTTTTTGAAGATTGTTTATCATCAGAAAATTGCATTGCCAGCTCATCGAACTTAGCGTTTGCTTTAAGTTTAGTATAAATTTCATTGATTTTTACATTCGCATTTACTGAATCCTCTTTAGACATATTTGGGCCTGTTTTCACCATAATGTGAGCAACTAAAACCTCACCACGGGCTTTTCTCTTATCAGTAACTTTAATGATATGATAGCCGTAACGAGTACGCACCGGCATTGAAATTTCGCCAACTTTGGTTGCATATGCGGCGTTTTCAAACTGGTATACCATTTGTAAAGCTGTGAAATAACCTAAATCACCACCATTTTCTTTTGATGAAGGATCATCAGAAACACCTTTTTCAGCAGCTACTTTATTAAAATCTTCACCTTTTAAAATACGGGCACGAATGGCCATTATTTTATTGTAGGCTATAAGCGTATCCTTAGGAAATGCTGTTTCTGAAACTTTTACTAAAATGTGAGAAGCTCTGACATCTTCCTGCAAACGGCTGTATGTTTCCTGCAATAATTTTTCATTAACATCTTTATCAGTTAAATAAGGTTGAGCAAGTTGTTTGCGATAGCCTGCCAATTCGTCTTTAAACGCTTTAGCAGTATCAAGTTTCATTTCTTCAGCTTCTTTTACCTTCAATTTAAAGTTTACAAATAAGTCAACATAATCGTTTAATGATTTGGAATCATTTGCCAGTTCTTTCGTATTATTTTTGTGATATACATTACCAAATTCTCCAACGGTAACCTTGGTAGAACCAACAGTCATAAGTACTGCATCGTTATTTTTTTGGGCAATAATACTGTTAAAAGCAAATAATGCCAATGGAAGTAATAATGATTTTGATAAAACTTGTTTATTCATGATAAATGATTTTTTATTTTGGATAACAAATGTAAGTATTTAAATCAATTTGAAAATGTGCTAATGTGCTAATTTGACCATGAATTTGTTTAATTAACAAATTTTCACATTTCAAATTAGCACATTTTTGAATCAGCACAATTAAAATTGATTTTTAGCGACTGTAATTAGGTGCTTCTTGTGTAATAGTAACTCCATGAGGATGACTTTCGCGGATGCCAGCAGTAGAAATACGAATAAACTTGGCATTTTGCAGGGTAGTAATATTTTTGGCACCACAATATCCCATACCGGCACGTAAACCACCGACAAACTGATAAATTACTTCAGATAGACTCCCTTTCACCGGAACCCTGCCTGAAATACCTTCGGGTACTAATTTTTTTATGTCGTCTTCAGTATCCTGAAAGTAACGGTCTTTCGAGCCCTTTTGCATGGCCTCAATAGATCCCATTCCACGATAAGATTTGAATTTACGTCCTTCAAAAATAATATTATCTCCGGGAGCCTCTTCTACTCCTGCAAGCATGGAGCCCATCATCACAGAACCGGCTCCGGCAGCGATGGCTTTAACAATATCGCCAGTAAATCGAATACCTCCGTCAGCAATAATGGGGATACCTTTTCCTTTCAGAGCTTTGGCGACATCCATTATTGCAGTTAATTGAGGAACTCCAACGCCGGCAATAACACGTGTTGTGCAAATAGAACCCGGACCAATACCCACTTTTACGGCATCGGCTCCAGCTTTAACTAAGGCTAATGCAGCATCGGCAGTAGCTATATTCCCTACTACCACCTGTAAATCAGGATACGTTTTTTTTACTTTTTTTAGCGCTTCAATCACCCCTTTTGAATGACCATGGGCTGTATCAATAACAATGGCATCAACATTCGCTTTTACCAAGGCATCTATACGTTCCAAAATGTCGGAAGTAACACCCACTGCAGCCGCTACACGTAAACGTCCTAAACTATCTTTATTTGCATTCGGACGTACTTTTACCTTAATAATATCACGATAGGTTATTAAACCCACCAATTTGCCATGTTTATCAACAACAGGCAACTTTTCAATTTTATGATGTTGAAGAATTTGTTCTGCTTTTTTTAAATCAGTTCCTTCTTTAGCAATAACAAGGTCTTTACTTGTCATTACTTCTTTTATAGGTCGCTTGTGATTTTGCTCGAAACGTAAATCACGGTTAGTAACGATGCCAATCAGCTGATTATCCGCATTGACAACCGGAATACCACCAATCTTAAATTCTTTCATTAAATTAATGGCATCGATAACATTAGCATTTTCCAATAAAGTAACTGGTTCTAATATCATTCCACTTTCGGAGCGCTTCACTTTACGAACCTGATTGGCCTGATCGTGTATGCTCATGTTTTTATGCAATACGCCAATCCCCCCTTCCTGTGCAATGGCAATAGCTAACTGATACTCTGTAACCGTATCCATTGCGGCAGAAACCAGGGGAGTGTTTAGTTTAATTTTTTTTGTAAAATACGATGTGGTATCTACTTCACGAGGGAGCACTTCTGAAAAAGCGGGTACTAAAAGTACATCATCATAGGTAAGACCTTCACCTACAAATTTATTTGAATCTAATGGCATAGGCTTGTTGAATTGGTGATTTAGAGATTTAGTGAATTGGTTTGTACCAATTAAAATTGCTGCAAAGATACATTTTTAATAATACTCTGTTTTGTTAAATGTGTGATGGGTGTACGACAAATTTCCCTAAATGCTTTAATTTCACCCCTTCGGGGTTTTACCATTACAAAATGTTCCATTGTGCTATAATCATTTCATCCCTTCGGGATTTGCTAAGTATTGGATATAAAGCCCGAAGGGCTGTAATTATTATAGAATAAATAATGGTTGGTCTTGTAAAACCCCAAAGGGGTGAAATTAGGGAAATTTGTCGTACACCCTGTGTGATGGGAAATTCGAAATAGGGAATAGGGAATAGGGGATAGGGGATAGGGGATTTGGGAAACTACCCGATCCTAAATCCTGCAATCGTTATATCGTCAACCTGTTCTAATGTTCCATGCCAATCGTCAAACATCTTCTTGAATAATGCTGATTGCTCATGTATTGGATATTCTGCGGCTTTTAGGAATTGGGACAAAATAACTTTTACAATATTGGCTTAATAGTATAATTCCAT
>JAVHPR010000408.1:23751-30387 GCA_036170695.1 Bacteroidia bacterium | reverse complement strand
ATGTGGTGCTAACTGCAAGTACTGCAAATGGATATACCTGGTCACCAATTGCAGGAACGACTCAATCGGTTACAGTTAACTCATCCGGAAATTATGTTGTTACAGTAAATAATGTGAACGGTTGTACTGCCACTTCCGTTCCTACTTCAGTAACTGTAAATCCCAATCCTAATATAACTGCGATAGCATCTCCATCAGCAGTATGTGTTGGCACACCGTCAATTGTTACGGCATCTGGTGCCACAACTTATTTATGGAATACAACTGCAACAACTTCATCGATAACAGTTTCTCCATCAGTTACCACTACCTATACAGTTACAGGAACAACCAACGGATGTTCTACTATTGTCACACCAACTCTTACAGTTAACCCTTTACCAACCATTCCGGTTATCACCCCGGGTGGTCCTATTACATTCTGTGCCGGAGGAAACGTAACCTTAACTTCAAGTGCTGAGAATAGTTACCTATGGTCAACAGGAGCTACCACTCAAAGCGTAACTGCCTCAGGTTCTGGCAATTACTCATTAACAGTTACCAATATTAATGGCTGTTCGGCAAATTCTGCAACCACAACTGTTGTTGTGAATTCATTACCAACCGCCACCATCACTCCGAACGGGTCAACCACTATATGCTCCGGTGACACCTTAATTCTAACTTCGTCGAGCGCTACCGGAAATGTTTGGTCAACAACAGCTAGCACGCAAAGCATTTCAGTTACTAGCTCCGGAACATATTCACTAACCGTTACCGACGGTAATTCATGTACCGCAATTGCATCAACAAATGTTACCGTAAATACACCTCCAAATGTTACTGCTTCTGCAGGGCTTTCAATAATTTGTGCAGGCTCATCAACAGTACTTACGGCGAATGGGGCCAACTCGTATGTTTGGTCACCTTCAGCCAGTTTGAGTTCTTCGTCAGGTACCACCGTTACTGCTTCTCCGACAACAACAACAACTTATACCGTTGTGGGAACTGATGGGAATAATTGCAGCAACTCGAATGTGGTCACATTAAATGTCAATTCAGCACCCGCAACCCCAACAATTAATGTTAACGGCCCCTTAACATTCTGCACCGGAGGAAATGTTGTTTTGAATTCAAGTACTGCAAACAATTACAGTTGGGCTCCCGGATCTGCAACCAATCAATCCATTACTGCGACTTCTTCTGGAAATTACGCTGTAACAATCACTGATTTAAATGGATGCTCTTCCACTTCTTCACCGGTAACTGTTACGGTTAACCCTGCTCCAACTGTGACGGCAACAGCAAGTTTGAATACTGTTTGTTCGGGCACTTCAACAAGTTTGACAGCTCTTGGAGCAACGGGGTTTGTATGGTCCCCCGCCACCAATTTGAGCAATGCAAACATTTACAATCCAATCTCAACTCCTTCAGCAACAGTAATCTATAGTGTAATCGGAACAACAAACGGATGTTCTGACACTGCGAGTATATCTATTACAGTGAATCAATCGCCCTCTCCTCCTGTTATCACACCAATTGGTGTCACCACTTTCTGTGCCGGAGGTAATGTAGTTTTGAATTCAAGCACTGAGAATAATTACATTTGGTCGACAGGGGGCGGAACAACTCAAAGTGTCACCGTAACTGCATCCGGAAATTATGCGGTAACGACAACGGATCAAAATAACTGTCAGGCAACTTCGGCAGCAGTAAATGTTACTGTACATACAAATCCTACGGTGACAGTAAATACTACCAACGTAACATGTGCAGGCAATGACGGGACAGCATCTGCAAGTATTCTGGGGGGAAGTTCTCCATATTCATATTTGTGGTCAACCATGTCAACAACAACTTCCCTAAACGGATTAGTTGCCGGGACATATTCAGTAACTGTTACAGATAGTAACTCTTGTACTGGAACAGGTTCAGGAAGTTTAATTGCAACTACACCACCGATAGTAACGGCGGCTACAAATTCGCCAGTCATTTGTGCGGGAAATTCATCTACTTTGAATGCAGGAGGAGCAACAACCTATGCCTGGTTGCCTTCAACCGGGTTAAGTTCAACCACAGGGGCTAGTGTAATTGCAACACCATCGACAACGACCACTTACACAGTAACAGGAACAACAAATGGATGTTCTGGTACTGCTACTGTCACTGTCACGGTGAATTCATTACCATCAACACCTGTAATTACACAAACCGGGGTAAGTTTGTCTTCAAGTTCAACAACCGGGAATCAATGGTATCTCAATGGAAGTTTGATTGGAGGGGCTACTAATCAAACCTATACTCCGACCCAAAATGGAAATTATACGGTGCTGGTAACCAATGTGAATACATGTACTGCATTATCAGCAGCGTTTAGTTATACATCCTATGTACCAGCACCGGTTGCTGATTTTATAGCAAACACCACCACTGTAATAACCGGCGGCAGTGTTAACTTTACTGATTTGTCAACCAATAACCCGACAAGTTGGTCATGGACATTCACAGGTGGAACCCCATCTACCTCCACTTTACAAAACCCAACTAATATTGTTTATAATACCGTTGGATGTTTTACGGTTACATTAACTGCCACAAATACAAGTGGAACTGACTCAGAAACAAAAACATGCTATATCAATGTAACAGCAGCACCCACCTATTGCGTTCCAAATCCAACCACCGGAACTACTGCGGATGATTTTATAAATGGTGTTGCTCTTGGAACAATAAGCAATTTAGCAAGTGGCTCAAACGGAGGACCTAATTACACTAATTATTCAGCAACGATGTCCACAAACCTGAATAAATCCGGTGCTTATTCAGTTGCGATTACAGGGGGATTATATTCTCCCGATGTTTATGCGGCATGGATTGATTACAATAAGGATGGTGATTTTGCAGATGCCGGAGAAAAACTTGGAGAGTTCAGCACTACTGCAATTAATCAGACTCAGAACATCAGTTTTACTGTGCCTGCCGGAGCATCCACAGGTTCAACCAGATTGAGAGTGCGTTGCGTTTACGGCACAACAAGCATGGATCCTTGCACTAATTATACCTATGGAGAAACAGAAGATTACAAAGTAGTGATTTATGCAGCAGGAATCCCCCCGGTTGCCAATTTCACGGCAAGTTCAACTAATTTTTGCGGAAGCACCTGTATCAACTTTACGGATGTGAGTACAAACAGTCCAACAAGCTGGGCATGGTCATTCCCGGGTGCATCACCTGCTGGATCTACTTTACAGAATCCAACTAATATTTGTTACAATAATCCGGGTACATATAGTGTAATGCTGACATCAACCAATGCTTCGGGCTCTAATACAAAAACTCAAACTTCCTTCATTACGATGACTGCAATGCCGGTTGCAAATGCTGGGGCTGATGTAACCATTTGCCAGGGGACATCATCTACATTAAGTGGAAGTGGTGGGAATACTTACTCATGGTCTCTCCCTGCGGGATTGAGCGCAACAAACATTGCAAACCCTGTTGCTTCTCCAACTACCACAACTACCTATACACTCACTGTAGCCAATGGAACCTGCACTTCTACTGATCAGATAACAGTAAATATTGTACCACCTGTTTCTGCTAATGCAGGTGCAGACTCTTCCATCTGCTCAGGAGGAAATACCACTTTAAATGCAAGTGGAGGAGGCAATTATTCATGGTTACCGGCAACAGGATTGAGTGCAGCGAATATTTATAACCCCGTGGCATCACCAACAGTAACAACATCATATACCGTTACTGTTTCAATTGGAAACTGTACTGCTTCAGATAATGTTACAATTAATGTGAACAATATTCCAACCCAGCCGGTGGCTATTTCAGGTAGTAGCGTTGCTTGTGCCAGTGGCAATGCGACATACAGCATTACTCCTGTTAGTGGGGCTACTTCAACTACTTGGACACTTCCCGTTGGATGGACTGGAACATCAACTTCAAATTCCATTAATGCTACAGCAGGAGCAACAGGAGGTATCATTACGGTTGTTGCCAATAATACATGTGGAAGCAGTGCCGCCCGAACATTAGCTGTTACTGTTGCTTCATCGGCGCCAACTCAACCCGTTCTGATTTCAGGGGAAGATACGATATGCAGTGGATCAAGTCAGATTTATTCAGTTGTAAATGATCCCAATATTGCAACTTACACATGGGCTTTGCCAACGGGCTGGACGGGGACATCCTTATCCGACTCAATCATCGCTACAGCTGGTACAACAGGGGGAATAATTTCGGTAACTGCCATTAACTCCTGCGGAAGCAGTTCGGCGCAAACGTTGAATGTAATCGAGAATCCGCTTCCAACGGTAACTTTCATTCTTCCTCAGAATCTGATCTGCCTTAATTCAGGAACAATTGTTATTACAGGTGGTTCACCATCAGGAGGGACATACACAGGAACAGGAGTCAGCAATGGGAATTTTAGTCCTGCGACTGCAGGCATTGGCACATTTCCTATCCTCTATTCCTACACCAATTTAAACGGATGTAGTAATTCGGCAACACAGCCAATCACTGTTGATTTATGTTCAAGTCTTGCTGATGTTACTAATAATGATCAGGTTGTGATTTATCCGAATCCATTCAATGAGAACCTTACCCTCACATGGAATGTTTACGAAAATCATGAGGTTGAGTTATTTGATATTCTTGGAAAGAATCTCAGAACATGGAATGTAGTTAACGATATCCTGATTATTGATGCTTCAGATCTGATAGACGGAATTTATTACATCCGTTCGAGTTCAAGCACAGGATCATCCATAAATAAGGTTATCAAATTGAAATAAAACTTTGATTAAATATTAGAAAGCTCCGCAACAATTGTTGCGGAGCTTTTTGTTTTTTTTACAATACTGCTTTAAAGATGATTAAACTATTTCGCTGTAAGCCGAAGGGCAAAAAGTCGAGGTGCTGATGGCAGTCTGATACTAAACTGCTAACAAGTTTATCAATGTGTTGTCATGCTGAACTTGCTTCAGCATCTATTGGAATTGGATTCCGAAATAAATTCGGAATGACCTATTAGTCATCTTGTTAGCGGTTTAGTATGAGCAGGTCGAAGAGTATGAGCAAGCAGGTCACAATGTTTCGACATGCTCAACATGACAACGCTCGGATTGAGCCAACCATAGCAAAGTATAGGGGGCTCCTTACAGATTGCTATAATGAACATGATTTCAGTATATACCTTCAAAACTAGATTCCACTACTTCGGTAGGAATGACATTTATTGTGCATACTATTAGCGGTTTATTATCATACATAATCAGAAACCTTGTGGCAAACTTTACGCTATAATATGCCTTTTCGTAAATACTCTGACAGGATACCAGGAAGCAAAAAATCCAATTAATAATACTACCCCAAAGATCATTATAAAATCAAGCACTTGCAGCTTTATTGGATAAGCATCCGCAACGTAACCTTCAGTAAAACAAACCAAGGAAAATTTAATCTGTAACCAACAAATGAACGTTCCAATTATCAATCCCAACGCAGCTCCAATAATAGTAATCAGCATGCCCTCCAATAAAAATATTTTACGGATTAATTGAATATCTGCACCCATATTGTGCAAAATACTAATATCTTTTTTCTTTTCAATAATCAACATCGTTAAAGAACCAATTACATTGAAAGTTCCTATTATCAATATAAAAACAAGAATAATAAATGTCCATAACTTCTCCGATTTTAAGGTTTTGTATAATACTGCATTTTGCTGCTGACGATTTTTTATTTCAAATTTTTCACCAAGAATTAAACTAACTTGTTGTTGAACTTTTTCTTTGTCCACATTTTTTTTTAAGCCCAATTCAACTGAGGTAACTTCATTTGTGTAATCAAATAATTCGCGCGCCTTTTTAATATTCATTACCACATATTTATCATCAAACTCATCGTTGATTGAAAAGGCTCCTGCAGGATAAGTTTTTAATTCATTCAGACCACCATCGGCATCAAAAGTGCTGATATTACCTCTTTTGGGAGCATAAATAGAAATAGGTGTAAATGCATCATCAGGTCCGTTTTGTAATTTGTAACTGATGCCTTTACCAATTACAATATTATTCTGACTGAGATTAAACTCCCCTTCCCTTACGATAGAATCAAAACTATTCATCTTCTCAAAATCCTCGCTTACGCCTTTTATAGTAGCAATGCATTGTTTATCATTAAACTTCAATAAAGCATTGCCTTCCATTACTTCAGTATAATATGCGACACCATTTATTTTTTTTAATGATTGAATCTGGAGGGAATCGAGGTTAAAAGTCTTTCCCTGCTTTACAGTAATTGCAATATCGGCATCAAACGAATTATAGAGAGACTGAACCAAATCAGACAATCCATTGAAAGCAGAAAGAACAATGATAAGCGCCATCGTTCCAATACAAATACCAGCCACAGAAATGCCTGAAATAATGTTTATGGCATTATGTGATTTCTTAGAAATCAAGTAACGTTTTGCTATGAAAAATGGAAGGTTCAAATCAGTAGGCAATTATTCAATTTAGCAGTAGGCAAATAAAAAAATAATTTTACAATTTCACAGTAGGCAATAAAAAACAATTTTACAATTTCACAGTAGGCAATAAAAAACAATTTTACAATTTCACAGTAGGCAATAAAAAA
>JAVHPR010000408.1:0-23651 GCA_036170695.1 Bacteroidia bacterium | reverse complement strand
AATTTTACAATTTCACAGTAGGCAATAAAAAATAATTTTACAATTTCACAGTAGGCAATAAAAAATAATTTTACAATTTCACAGTAGGCAATTATAACAATTATGCAAAAATCATTTTTTATCTTTTTGATTAATATATTTTTCTGGAAAACTAATCATGTGTCCAAGCAACTTTCCAATCTCTTCACTTTGCATCAATAATTCGTCATAATTTTTTTTATCAATATATTCACAAGCGAGAGCAAAGTCAAACCAAACTTGAGTTTCGCTATTTTCCATATCAGCATCACTTGTTTTACTCACAAAATGAGCTTGGTATTGCCTCTTTCTGTATCCTTCACCAATACTTGAACAAACTGAACGAGAACTCCGACGAATTTGAGAGGTTAAACCATATTTTTCTTCACTTGGAAACTTTTTTGAGGTGTGGAAAATTTGCATTGAAAGTGCAAATGCCTTTTTGTAAACAGTCAATTCTCTGAAATTATCAATCGCCATATTATTTAATTTTGCTATTTAGCAGTAGGCAATTAATTAATTTAAACTCCAATTTCATATTTGATTAATTACCTTGAATCCTTACTATTTAATTGTTTAATTGTTTTCTTAATTGCCTACTGCAAAATTGTTAAATTGATTATTTGCCCACTGCAAAAATTGCCTACTGTACAATTATTTCTTCAACAGTTCATCAATCCGCATTGCATAATCAAGCGAATCGTCCAGAAAAAACACAAGATTAGGAATAATGCGTACCTGTTTTTTTATTCTGCCCGATAATTTTATTCTAATCTCTTTGGTATGCTCTTGTATAAGTTTTAACAGGACCTTTGTATCTGGCACATTAAATAAACTCACATATACTTTCGCAATGCCAAGGTCGGGGCTTACACGTACCTGTGTAACCGTTATCAGAGCGTTACCAAATAAAATGCGTGTTTCCTGTTGAAAAATTTCACCAAGTTCTTTTTGTATTAAACGAGATACTTTTAACTGCCGGGTTGAATCCATTGTAGAAATATAATTTAGAATTCAAAATTAACAATTAACAGCGACAAAGCTTATATTTGCGGCATGAAAAATATTTTTGGTGTACTCCAATATATAAAGGGATACTGGCGCTACGCTTTTTTTAACATCATTTTCAATATCCTGTCTGCGGGCTTTTCTCTGTTTTCTATCGCAATGCTTTTCCCTTTTTTGCAGGTATTATTTTCTGACGACAGCAAAAAAATGGAAGCAATTCAAAAAATGGGGAAACCGGAATTACACCTTTCTTCCTCCTCAATAATTGAAAATATAAATTACATATTAGGCAAAGATATTGCCGCTCACAGCCAAATGCACGCCTTAGTAGGTATCTGTATATTTATTGTCATCACCATTTTCTTTAAAAATTTGTTCCGTTATCTGGGCATGTTTTTTATCGCCCCAATCAGAAATGGCGTTGTTAAAGATATTCGCAATAATCTGTTTCAAAAAATATTGGTATTACCCTTAAGTTATTATTCAGATGAGCGTAAAGGAGATATCATGTCGCGTATGACCGCTGATGTGCGCGAAATTGAATGGAGCATCATGAGTTCATTAGAGATGATTTTTCGTGAACCTGTGACAATTATTATTTCTTTAGTTTTTATGTTTTTGATGAGTTGGGAATTAACTTCAATGGCCCTGATATTACTACCTCTTGCTGGTATTGTTATTGGCCGTATTGGAAAAACTTTAAGACGAACTTCTACTCAGGAAAAAGAAAAAACTGGTTTATTAATGTCAATAATGGATGAAACATTAGGTGGTTTGCGCATCATTAAAGCCTTTAATGCTGAAAATAACACGAAAGTAAAATTTGGAAAAGTTAATAAAGAATATACAAACCTGATGATTAAAGTTTACCGCAGAATAGATTTGTCATCCCCCCTTAGCGAGTTTATGGGCATAAGCATATTTGTTGTTATTTTATATGTTGGCGGAAAAATGGTGTTGGGTGTCAATCCAACTATGAGTGGAGCGATATTTATCACCTATCTTGCCTTGTTTTCGCAATTAATTGCACCTGCTAAATCGTTTACTACTGCCTATTATAATATACAGAAGGGCTTAGCATCAGCCGAAAGAATAAATAAAATTCTGGATGCAGAAGTAACCATTAAAGACCCTGTCAATCCAAAACAATTGAACAGTTTCGAGAAAGGAATTGAATATAAAAATGTATCGTTTGCTTACCGCGAAATTGAAACCGGCTGGGTGCTGAATAACATCAATCTTAAAATAGAAAAAGGTAAGACCATAGCATTAGTAGGGCAATCCGGCTCAGGTAAAACAACTATGGCAGACATGTTGCCTCGTTTTTATGACCCTTCGCAAGGCGAAATTTTAATTGACGGCATTTCAATAAAAGATGCAAAACTTTCTGATGTCAGGGCATTGATGGGAATTGTAACTCAGGAATCCATTTTATTTAACGATACAGTTTATAATAATATTGCTTTTGGTATTGAAAACTGTACAGAAGAACAAGTGATAGAAGCAGCAAAAATTGCAAATGCCCATGAATTTATTTCCGAAATGTCGGAAGGATATCAAACTAATATTGGTGACCGGGGAAGCAAATTATCAGGCGGGCAGCGACAAAGGATGAGTATTGCGCGCGCTGTTTTAAAGAACCCACCTATTTTAATATTAGATGAAGCAACATCAGCCCTGGATACAGAAAGTGAACGTTTGGTGCAGGATGCCTTAAACAAACTAATGAAAAATCGCACTTCTGTGGTTATTGCACACCGTTTATCAACAATACAACATGCGGATGAAATTATTGTTATGCAAAAAGGCGAAATTATTGAACGCGGTACCCACTCAGTTCTTATTGAAAAAAACGGCGCTTACCGGAAGTTGCATGAACTTCAATCGTTTATTTAGCTGATTGCTATTAATTGCCGACTGGTTAAAAGTTTAATATTCAACCATTTGAAAGTTTAACTTCACCAGTTTTGAATATCGATCTCCTGATGAAAACATATCACTGTCTTCATTATTATAATGCCAGAATATTATTACTTCCTTTTTTTTAGATAATTCTTCTAACAATAAAAAAATCTTAAAAAGCTGTTTTGAGCTTGCAGTATTAAAGTATTCGAGTTTAAAATTAAAGTGTGTTGTATCATTTGGATTACCGGCGTATTTTTTTATCCATTCTATTATGGGCGAAAAAAATTCGGTAGCATCTTCCGGAAAACATCGCTGTGAAATTTCAAAAGTACCTAAAACTGTATCCAGTCGTACTTTTGGCGTATCACTCGTTGCTTCTATATGTAATATTTCCATTATTAGTTTTGTTGTTGTTCTGATACTTTAACTGAAATTTCGAAAAATGAATAGTCGGAATCAACCGTACTAAAATGATACGACAAATTGTTTTTACTTTTCATTTTCAGATCAATAAAACCCAATCCTGCCCCATTCTTACCTCTGGATTCATCCAGCAAAATTATATTACTAAAAAGGATATCCAACTCCTCAAAATTTGCATTATTCACTTTATCTAATGCTATGGCTAAAGCCTCTATCTTTTCATTTAAAATTAAATTACCGGTTGTTAGTGTAAACTCACCATTTTTTTCTCCCAACAAAAATATCCCAGATTTCCCTTCTTTATTCTTGTCACGTTCATCAGCATGTTTGTATATGTTTTGCGAAAGTTCAACAATAATATTAAAAATCTTTTTTCTCAGCGCAAAATCTTCTTTATTTCCAATATTACCCTCAGTCATTGAAAGAATACTTATTAAATTTTCCTGAGTAAAATCTACCTGGTAAATAAGATTCAGATTTTTTTCAAAAATACGTTTCTCCAGACCTTCAATCCATGTTAACCTATCAATGTTTATATCCTGAAATGCCTCCGGCTCTGGTACTGATACTTTTATCTGAAAATAAAAATGTGAAAGTTCATCATTAATTTTCTTAAAATCGTAAGCTAATTTGTTTCCCGATTTTCTTGCCATTTCAATTAAGCCAAGTCCGGCACCACCTTTTTCGGAAAACTCGTTTTGAGAAAGGACTTCCCTATGATATTCTTTCAAACTGTCCTTGTCCAAACTGTTTACTTTACTTAACTTGGACTTTAAGGCTTCAATATTTATATTTTCAACAATGTTGCCTGAAGTAATATAATAATCGCTTTCTAAACGCTGAATAACAAAAAAACTTGAGTTATCAATTTCATCCGGTTGCTTTATAGCCTGGTGATGCGTTATATTTTGCAGAGATTCGAGCATTATAAAATACACTTTTTTCTTTGTGGCCGAAGATTCACTCTTGTTCTCCATATTTGTTTCAGCCAGCGAAAGAATCTTATTTGAAAGGTCAATAGAAAAGCTTCCACGATAGATATAGTTTAAACTATAATGATCCATCTGCCGAAACAAATCAAAAATAAATGAATGCTCTTTATTTTCTAAATGGCTCACTAATAGAGTTTTTTTGGGGTTAAAAATGATTGAAAATATTTCAAAAAATTCAGGATTAAATAATGTTTATTTTAGGTGTGTTTTTAGTAAATAGCAAATTTATTTAAAAAAATCGAATTTCAAATTTTTTAGGTGCCCTAAAACAACTTTTTGGGGCAGTAGTTTTTAACAGTTCATTCACCCAAAAGTCAATAATATCAATAAATGAAAAAATATTGTTCAAATGAAATAATAGCAAATACATGGCATTTTAGGTACCTCATTTTGCGGAACAAGCATTCCTGCTTAATGCTAATTACCTGATTACGAGCAGTTTAAAAAATACTTGGCTTTCATACCCAAAATTAGTGATTTAATACTCCATTAAAATCCGGTTCATCTAAATTATGCCTAATTGTTTCATTATTAAGGATTTATTTGCGTACCTTTGTCATCGAACCAACAATAGAAAATCATGTTTGAAATTTTAAAAAGTTTTGAGACGAAGTATGGTTATCTTAAAAAAAAGGGATTAACCATTGAAGGATTGGCAATGGTTGATATTAAAAAGAAGAAACATGTTATTAAAATCAGCCGACCGTTGATTTTTGATAACAGGTTGATTCCGAAACGCTTTGAAGGGTTGGATGTTAAAACCAATATTAAACTTGGTACTGAAATGCCAATTGAGTTTAGTGTTGATCGCACTCAACCAGACTGGCATAAAACCCAGTATATTTGGGCTCCTGAACGTTTCATGAAGTATGTTGAACGTTGTGAAAAAGAAATTAAAGTGGGGTTGGATAGTCCTCTTATGACTAAAGTTGAAATGTTGGATGCTTTATGCTTTGGTAACTTCGAAGAACATAAACAGAAAAGCTTGCAATTGATTAAAGAAGGTAAATTGCCAGCTTATTGCGCGAACTAATTTATAATTAATATAAGGGTTAAGCTATTTTTTAGTTTATTAAGGCACTCTGAGTAATCAGGGTGCTTTTTTATTTATTACATTTGCACTTGAAAATCAGAGGATCGGAAAAACAGGGCGTTTGGAAATATTCAAAACTCCAATTCTCTATTTCACTAATTCACTAAATCTCTAATTCACTCATGGAGAACTCCTATGTAAAATCCAAATCAGTAAATGGTATTGCTACTATCACATTTTTCCATCCGAAAGGCAATTCATTATCAGGCACATTATTGAGCCAGCTGGCAGACGAAATAACTAAAGCTGGGAATGATAGCAATGCAAAAGTAATTGTTTTAAGAAGTGACGGAGACAGTGCTTTTTGTGCAGGTGCATCATTTGATGAATTGATTACTATTAAAGATCAGGAAACCGGTAAAAAATTCTTCTCGGGCTTTGCATTGGTCATTAACGCCATCAGAAAAGCACCTAAATTTGTGATTGCCAGGGTTCAGGGAAAAGCTGTTGGTGGTGGCTTAGGACTTGCATGTGCCGCCGATTATACTATTGCCGTTGATTGCGCAGTAATAAAGCTAAGCGAGTTGGCTATTGGCCTAGGCCCTTTTGTTGTTGGTCCTTCCATTGAACGCAAAATTGGTGTTTCTGCATTCTCGACTTTAACGATTAACTCCACTCAATGGCAAAGTGCTGTATGGGCTAAAGAGAAGGGAGTATATATGGATATTTATGAAACAATTGAAGAATTGGATATGGCAATTGCAGCCTTAGCCGATAACCTCTCCAAATCAAATCCGGAAGCCATGGAAATGCTTAAAAAAGTATTCTGGCAGGGAACTGAAAACTGGGATGCTCTTTTAGTTGAACGGGCAGAAATGAGTGGAAAATTAGTGCTTTCTGATTTTACAATAAATGCAATTAATAAATTTAAAACCAACGCCCCAAAGAATTAAGTTCAAATAAACATTCCGAAAAGACTATTTCGATATTTCAATTTTTACTTTTTTATTTTTAATCTTTTCATTTTTAATTAATTGAAGAAGCGATTCAACCTTTTTACTGTTCACAGCCGCATAGGAAGAATAATCCAGTACTTCAATCAATCCTAATTCCTCTTTTTTCAGGTTACCCTTTTGCAGCATCAGCCCGACAATATCCACTTTATTTATTTTATCCTTTTTCCCTGATGCGATATATACCGTAACCCATTCCGACTTTTCCGGCATCACATTTTTTTCCGGTAGTGTTTCCACAGCGGGAGATTCTTTAATAAATGCAGGCACATATTCCGTTTCAGACAATAATAAATAAGAAGTTCCTCTCGCATTCATACGGGCCGTACGGCCATTCCTGTGAATAAATATATCTTCGGTATGTGGCAATTGATAATGAATAATATTTTCTATTTCAGGAATATCAAGCCCGCGCGAAGCCAAATCTGTAGTGATCAACATTTTATGACTTCCGTTTCTGAACTTAATTAATGCACGTTCCCTGTCTTCCTGCTCCATCCCACCATGAAAAATCCCATGTGCTAAGCCTTTATCCCAAAGCAAACCGCTGATACGTTCAACGGCCTCCCTGTGATTGCAAAAAATTAATGATGCTCTATTACCCAACATACAAATCAATGCAAATAATGCATCCAGCTTATCTTTCCCTTCTACCTTAACAACTTTTAATTTTAATCCATCTGGTTTTGTTGGAGTATTGCTTAAATAATTCAGTTCGATAGGGTCAGTTACACCTGTAAAATCAGGGATTTCATTCATTTTGGTTGCAGAGGTCAGGATACGCTTATTTAACTTTTTCAGTTGTTGGATTATAAATGACATCTCTTCCTGAAAACCAAATTCCAATGATTTATCAAACTCATCCAATACCAATGTTGTAACCATATTGGTATCAAAACTATTCCTGCGGATATGAAAAGCAATTCTACCTGGAGTTCCAACAAGGACAGCAGGTGGGTGCTCAAAATTATTCTTTTCAGTTTTTGTTGAATGCCCGCCGTAACAACAATTCACTTTAAACCCCGTATTCATTGATTTAAAAACGGTTTCTATCTGCAAAGCTAACTCGCGCGAAGGTACCAATATCAGTGCCTGAACACCTGTTTTTTTTACATCGAGTGTATTTAAAAAAGGCAGTAAAAAACCCAGGGTTTTTCCAGATCCGGTAGGAGAAAGAAGTATAATATCATTTGACTTTTTAGCCGCTTCTAATGAAGCTAATTGCATTTCGTTAAGAGAAACAATCTTTAAATTCTCCAGTACTTTTTGTATCATTTTTATTGTGTTAAAGCCCAAAGATACGGTATTTGTCTTAATCAGGCCATCATATTAACAATTCACAGTTCGTAAAATCTGGATTATCCCCCCTGATTAAACACTTTTTAATTCGTACTTCGTGTAGTGAAAAAAAAGCCAAACAATTCACTGTCGTTTAATTAAGATTATTTTCTAATGTATATTAGCTGCCCATAGTCTTCGACAAGCTCAGACCGACTGCGTGATAGTCATATTGAGCTTGTCGAAATATGGGCGATGGCTTCTTAAAAAACGACATTGCCAAACAATTAATAAAAATATATCCAAATGAGTGTATTCGAAATCATTGGCGGAAAAAGACTAAAAGGTGAAATTATTCCGCAAGGTGCTAAAAATGAAGCATTACAGATACTGTGTGCCGTTTTGTTGACTCCTGAAAAAGTTGTAATCAGCAATATTCCTGATATTGTTGATGTAAACAAATTAATTGATTTGTTACGCGATCTGGGTGTAACCATTGAAAAAACTGGTCATGAAGAATATACCTTTCAAGCCGATCATGTTAATGTAGATTATTTAAATTCTCCTGAGTTCAGAAAAAAAGGCAGTAGTCTGAGAGGTTCTATTATGATTGTAGGCCCTTTACTTTCTCGTTTTGGTAAGGGGTATATTCCCAAACCGGGCGGTGATAAAATCGGCAGACGAAGGCTGGATACCCATTTTATCGGTTTTCAAAACCTGGGAGCAAAATTTATTTATGATGAGGAAAACGAATTTTATAAAGTAGAAGCTTCAAATTTAAAAGGCTGTTATATGCTTTTAGATGAAGCATCAGTAACAGGTACGGCAAACATTATTATGGCAGCAGTACTTGCAAAAGGTTTAACAACCATTTATAATGCGGCTTGCGAACCCTATATTCAGCAACTATGCAAAATGCTGAACCGGATGGGAGCAAAAATAAGTGGCATTGGCTCCAATTTATTATACATTGATGGGGTAGAATATTTAGGTGGAACAACGCATCGTATGCTGCCCGACATGATTGAAGTTGGCAGTTTCATTGGGCTTGCAGCGATGACACAATCGGAAATCACAATAAAAAATGTTTCGTTTGATGAATTAGGTGTGATACCAAGCGTTTTCCAGCGATTAGGAATAAAATTAGAACGCAGAGGTGATGATATTTATATTCCTTCACAGGAAAGTTATGAAATTGATACTTTTATTGATGGTTCGATATTAACCATTTCGGATGCCATATGGCCAGGCTTCACACCCGATTTATTAAGCATTATACTGGTAGTTGCAACACAGGCGAAAGGAACAGCATTGATTCATCAAAAAATGTTTGAAAGCCGTTTGTTCTTCGTAGATAAATTAATTGATATGGGGGCACAAATTATTCTTTGTGACCCACATCGTGCCACAGTAATAGGTTTAAACCGCGAACATCAACTGAAAGGCATTTCCATGACATCACCTGATATACGTGCAGGAGTATCCCTTTTAATTGCAGCTCTTTCGGCAAAAGGGAAAAGTACAATTCATAATATTGAACAAATAGATCGCGGTTATCAGAATATTGATATCCGTTTACAAAAACTTGGCGCAGAAATTGTAAGGAAATAATTTGAACCCTTTATTTCGATCATAAATATTAGACATTATATATGTTAAAGTGCTATGGAATTTTCTGTTTTTATAAAAAAGCCTCAATCAATACGTCATTGTAAGACTTTTCAGTCGAAGCAATCTCAAGATAATTATAAATGTGAGATTGCTTCGTACCTCGCAATGACGCTCCAAATAGACATTCAATTATGTTAATAAATTAACTTGTATAAAGTCTATTGAAATTGGAAGTAATTAAAAACAAATTTTAAATAATAAAAAAATTGTAATATTGTACCCATGAAAAAAATAAAAATTATAGCCGTACTTGCCGCTGTATCAGTTTTAGGATTCGGATTTATTAATAAAGGTGTCAGACAAGAAGCCGCGAAAACAAAAGCTATTGTAGGACTGGAAGTTGGAAATATCGCACCAGAATTAAAATTTAATAATCCAGAAGGAAAAGAAATTGCACTTTCTTCGTTAAGAGGTAAAATAGTGCTGATAGATTTTTGGGCTTCATGGTGTAGTCCTTGTCGCTATGAAAGTGCTAATGTTGTTGCTAACTACAATAAATATAAAGACACAAAATTTAATAAAAAAGCAAAAGGTTTTACAGTTTATAGCGTATCGTTAGATAACAATAAAGAATACTGGGTAAATGCGATTAAAAAAGATGGTCTGATTTGGGAAAATCATGTGAGCGATTTATTAGGATGGTACTCAAAAGCATCTGAACCCTATAGAATTTCAAGCATACCTTCAGCTTTTTTAATTGACGAAAATGGAATAATCGTAGCTAAAGGGAATGCCGTGCGTGGAGAAACCTTGGGAAACACATTAAAAAAACTAATTATTGCGACTAATTAAGATTCAGGTTTTTCATAGAAAAGACAGAATTCATTAGAGTTCTGTCTTTTTATTTATAAGTATTTATGTCAATTTGTCTTGTTTTCTGTTGATGGCAAATAATTTGACTAAGGTTTTCGATTTCTCTGAATGAAATTCCATGCGGATTAATTTTGATGGGAATATAGTCTTGAGTTAATTTTAAAAAGACGCAATGTCATGTCGAGGTTTTTCGAGACATCTTTTTTAAATGAAAAAGATTCCTCCACGGAGTTTACACTGAACGAAGTGAATGTGGTCGGAATGACTTTCAATACGTCAAAGCAAATTTAACTTATCAATAGTATAAAAATGAAAAATATATTTAAAAAAATGAATAAAACGGAAACAGAAAAAGTAGAAGACCAAATCAAGCCTGACGAGGAACAAAATAATCATGGAACGGTTCAACCGGTTAATAATGACAAAATTGTTGAACTGCAAGCAAAAGTGGATGAATTGAATGATAAATACCTTCGTTTGTATTCTGAATTTGATAATTTCCGCAAACGTACCTCTAAAGAAAAAATTGAATTGATTCAATCAGGTGGTGAAAACGTTTTCAGGGATTTGCTGCCTATTGTAGATGATTTTGAACGTGCCATAAAATCAAATGTTGAAATTTCAGATGCAAAAATAATAGCTGATGGGATGAATTTGATTTATAATAAATTTAAAAGTACACTTTCCCAAAAAGGATTGACGGAAATGAAATCAATTGGAGAAGCCTTCAATACCGACTTGCACGAAGCAATTACAAATATTCCGGCTCCTGACGAAGATATGAAAGGAAAGGTTATTGAAGAACTTGAAAAAGGTTATTCTTTAAATGGTAAAGTAATTCGTTTTGCGAAAGTGGTAATCGGGAGTTAATATACTGATATGCTGATTAATTAATGTGCTGATGTGCTGATGTGTAAATGAATAAAATTTCTTCAACAAAAAATCACCAAATAAGAAAGTTTGTTCATCAACATATAAAACAACCGGCACACTAGCATATTTAATCAGCACATTCATTAATCAGCACATTAGCACATCATCAAATTATCAAATTATAAATATGTCAAAAAGAGATTATTACGAAATATTAGAAATACAAAAGAATGCAAATGCCGATGAAATAAAAAAGGCATACCGCAAAATGGCGATTAAATTTCATCCGGATAAAAATCCAGGGGATAAAGCTGCGGAGGAAAAATTTAAGGAAGCTGCTGAAGCTTATGAAATATTGAGCAATGGCGAAAAACGCCAGCGTTATGATCAATTCGGACATGCCGGAGTTAATGGCAATGGCGGTTTCGGTGGTGGCAGAGGCGGTTCCGGCGGATTTGGCGGAATGAATATGGATGATATTTTCAGTCAGTTTGGAGATGTTTTCGGAGGTCATTTCGGTGGTGGCGGCGGAGGCGGAGGTCGTGGAGGAAGGCGTGTTAACCGCGGTTCTAATTTGAGAGTGAAAGTAAAAATGACACTTGAAGAAATTGCTAACGGCGTAGAGAAAAAAATCAAAGTAAATAAATATGTTGCCTGCAAACCCTGCAAAGGAAGTGGGGCAAAAGATGGTTCGTCATTCAATACCTGTTCGTCATGCAGGGGCTCCGGACAAATAACACGTGTTACCAATACTATTCTTGGAGCAATGCAAACTACCAGTACCTGTCCTACCTGCGGTGGCGAAGGTCAGAGTATTACCGATAAATGTGTGGTTTGCCATGGTGATGGAATTGTACATGATGAAGATGTAATCAATATCAATATTCCGGCAGGTGTTGCCGATGGAATGCAGCTTTCAGTAAGTGGGAAAGGGAATTTGGGTGCCCGTGGCGGTGTTGCCGGTGATTTAATTATTGTGATTGAAGAGATTGAGCATGAACTCCTGAAACGTGATGGCTTGAATTTATTTTATGACCATTTTATTAGTTTTGTTGACGCTGCAATGGGGACACACATCGAAGTGCCAACTATTGATGGTAAAGCAAAAATTAAAGTTGATCCCGGAACCCAAAGTGGTAAGGTGCTTCGCCTTAAAGCAAAAGGGTTGCCGGATATTAACAGCTATTCTCGTGGCGATATTTTGGTGAATATTAATGTATGGACACCACAGCATTTAAGCAAAGATGAAAAGGCGATTTTAGAAAGCCTGCGTGATGCTGAAAATTTTAAACCCAACCCAAGCAAAAAGGACAGAGGATTTTTTGAGAGGATGAAACAATATTTTGAATAAATCAATGAATATTCTCTCCGCAAAAAATATTGTTAAACGTTTCGCAAGCCACACAGCCTTAGATAATGTGACCTTAGAAATCCCTAATCAGAGTGTTTTCGGCTTATTAGGTCCTAACGGCGCCGGCAAAACTTCACTCATTCGTATCATCAATCAAATAACCGGTCCTGATAGTGGGGAACTTTTTTTTGAAGGCGAAAAGCTGTGTCAAAAACATGTTGAACAAATAGGTTATTTGCCCGAAGAACGCGGCCTGTATAAAAAAATGGGCGTGGGTGAACAGGCTTTATATTTGGCTCAATTAAAAGGGATGTCAAAAGTGGAGGCTAAAAAAAAATTGAAACATTGGTTTGAAAAATTTGAGATCGGGGCATGGTGGGATAAAAAAGTAGAAGAGCTCTCAAAAGGGATGCAGCAAAAAGTTCAGTTCATTGTTACGGTGCTGCACGAACCTAAATTATTGATATTGGATGAGCCTTTCAGCGGTTTTGACCCTATCAATGCAAATCTGATAAAAAACGAAATTCTGCAACTAAAAGATAATGGATCTACCATTTTATTTTCCACACACAACATGGAATCGGTAGAAGAGTTATGCGATAATATTGCCCTTATTAACAAATCAAAGAAAATTTTAGACGGTTCAGTAAGGGAAATCCGACAGCAATT
Source organism: Bacteroidia bacterium (assembly GCA_036170695.1). Lineage (GTDB taxonomy): Bacteria > Bacteroidota > Bacteroidia > 2-12-FULL-35-15 > 2-12-FULL-35-15 > 2-12-FULL-35-15. The sequence continues at coordinate 10,604 of JAVHPR010000408.1, read as the reverse complement.
TAAATCAAATATTTTTGAAATAGAATTTTCAGGAAATATGATGGGCTTTACCAATTCCTTATGGACATACGGTAAACTGATTGAACACACAGTTGAAGGAGAAAATTGCAGGGCCATTGTTCAACTAACAAAAGGAGTAAAATCAAATCTTTTATTACAATCAGTAATGCCTGTAGCTGAAATTCATTCGTTCAAAGAAATTATACCCAGTATGAATGATATTTTTATTGCTAAGGTAAATGAAAAGAATGGTGCAGATGAGGGAATAGGGAATAGGTAATAGGGAATAGGGAATAGGTAATGGGTAATAGGAAATAGGAAATAGGCAATAAGCAATTGGCAAAAGAAAAGAGGGAAAAAGGGAAAAAGAAAGAATCTGTTTCAATAAAATAGATTTTTTTTCGTATCGATAAGCAATTCCCCCTTGAGCGTTGAATGTGTGAAAGAGAAGGGGGGCGCGATGAGTGGTGTGTTGTAGGGGGATGTTTTTTGATTCATAAATGTTAAAATTCGTAATTCATAGTATTGACAATGAATAAAATATTCCTCATAATAAAGCGTGAATACTTAACCAGGGTTAAGAAAAAATCCTTCATCATTATGACCATTCTGGGTCCGCTATTGATGTCAGGGATAATGATTGTACCCGTCTGGATGTCAATGCAAAAACCCGATAAGCAAAACATTCAAGTAATTGATGAAACTTATTTATTCAAAGGTTCAATTCCTGAAAGAGAATTTATTGATTTTAATTACACAGATTTAACTATTGAAAAGGCAAGGGAAAACTTTTATAATTCTGATAACGATGGCATATTATACATACCTCACAATATTTTAGAGGGAGGAAAAACTGTTAAAATATTTTTTAAAAAGCAATTAGGAATTGCAACTGAAGAATACGTTAGAAATGCCATTGGGAAAATTATTTATAATGCTATTCTCCATCATAACAAAGTTGATATGAATGCAATTAAAGATGCAGAGGAAAACTCTAAATTGCGTGTTATCACCGAAAAACTGGAAGCCACAGGAATGAGCAAAAAAACAAACACCGGCCTTCTGATGGCACTAGGACTAGGCGGTGGAGTATTGATTTATATGTTTATTTTCCTTTACGGTGTTCAGGTAATGCGTGGTGTGATGGAGGAAAAAACGAGCCGAATTGTAGAGGTGATACTTTCTTCTGTAAAACCATTCCAATTAATGATGGGGAAGATAATTGGAGTAGCATTTGTTGGCCTTACACAGTTTATATTATGGGTAATACTAACCTTAACATTATACAGCATTGCAACAGTTACCATATTGAAGAACATTGATATGAAACAAATACAGCAACAAGAACAAGTAATAAAAGTTGGAGCTGATTTAGACTATATGAATATGAAAAAAATTGATAAGCCTAATGTTGTTACCGAAGTATGGAACGATTTTAAGTCAGTTGATATGATAACCATATTTTTTTGTTTCCTGTTTTATTTCCTTGCCGGATATCTCATGTATAGCGCATTGTTTGCCGCTGTTGGTGCTGCCGTTGATAATGAGGCGGATACCCAGCAATTTATGTTACCCATTACAATACCACTGATCTTATCTTTTATAGTTGCCCAATCAATTATGAAAGACCCTGAAAGTTCAATGGCATTTTGGTTTTCGATAATACCGCTTACCTCTCCTATTGTGATGATGGTTCGCTTACCTTTTGGTGTCCCTGGCTGGGAATTGGTATTATCAATGGTTTTACTGGTTCTTGGTTTCATTTTTACAACATGGCTTGCCGCAAGAATATATCGCACCGGCATATTAATGTATGGTAAAAAAATTACCTGGAAAGAATTAGGAAAATGGATTTTTTATAAAGGGTAATTTAATTTAAAATCCTGCTAATTGGAGCTGGGGATACGACAAATTTCCCTAGTATTCATAATTAAAGAAGCCATCGCACATATTTCGACAGGCTCAATATGACTCCTGCGCAGTCTGTCTGAGCTTGTCGAAGACCTTGAGGAGGGGAAGTTTCATACTGGAAAGGTGGTAAAATAAATAAATAAAATAATTACTAAATTAGCAAATCACTAATCCTCTAAATCAACAAATCTCTAATTTCATTTATGAATCGTATCGCAATCATTGATTTAGGCACCAACACATTTAATCTTCTGATTGTAGAAGTTACTCCTGATAAAAGCTATCAACTGTTATTTCAAAATAAAGTATCTGTAAAACTTGGTGAAGGAGGAATAAACAAAGGTTTTATTGCTCCTGTACCTTTTAATAGGGGTATTGAGGCGCTTCATACTCACAATCAGACTATTGAAAAATATAATGTTGGAAAAATAGTTGCAATTGCAACGTCAGCCATTAGAGGTGCTTCAAACGGATTTGAATTTGTCGCCAGCGCTAAAAAAGAATGCAACATTGATATCCAGGTGATTACGGGGGATAAAGAAGCAGAACTGATTTATTATGGTGTTCGTGAAGCGGTGGAGATGAGTGACGAAACCTCCTTAATTATTGATATTGGAGGTGGCAGCACTGAATTTATTATTGCAAACAAAAACCAGGTACTTTGGAAACAAAGTTTTTTACTGGGTGTTGCCCGTTTGCTCGAGATGTTCAATCCTTCTGATCCTATTACCACTATTGAAAAACAAACTATATATGATTATTTGAATCAGGAATTACAACCACTTTTTGAAGCAGTAAAAAAATATCCCGTAACTGAGTTAATTGGTTCTTCAGGTTCATTCGACTCTTTAGCAGAAATGGTCGCGCACAGATTTTATACACCTCATATCTTTGAAGATAAAACCGAGTTCCTTTTTAATTTGGATGATTGTGCTGCAGTTCATGAAACAATTGTAAAGTCAACCACCGCACAGCGTTTACAGATGAAAGGTTTGGTTGCAATGCGAGTGGATATGATAGTAATTTCTAGTATTTTGGTACATTTCATTCTTAAATCATTTTCAATTCCTCAAATGCGTTTGTCAACATATTCATTGAAAGAAGGTATATTAGCGGAGCTTTTGAAATTGAAAATGATAGTTTAATTAATTAAGGATTATTAACAAATTATGTCCTGAATTATTTGCCACAGATTTCACAGATTTACGATGAAAATAAAACCGGTGAGAATCTGCGAAATCTGTGGAAAAAAAATAACAAATTAAATATGCATTCCCGAGGCAGAGTCGGGGAATTAACAAAAAAATCAAAAATATTTAAATGCAAGCAATAATAGACGCCGTTTCCAAAGAAGTATTAATAGCTGAACTTACACCTGAAAAATTTATTCGTGTTACCAATAAGGGTGAAAATGAAATTTACATTATCACGCATCATGATTCGCCAAATATCATGAAAGAAATTGGGCGGTTGCGGGAACTTACATTTCGGGCTTCCGGAGGAGGAACCGGCAAAAGTATTGATATTGATGAATATGATACTGCCGTTGCCCCCTATAAACAATTAATTGTGTGGAGCCCCGAGGATAAAGAAATTGTAAGTGGTTATCGTTTTATCAGATGTGAAGAAGCGCTCATTAATGATGAAGGAATTGTACAGCTGGCATCTACAGAACTATTTAGCTTTTCTGAAAAATTTGTTCGTAACTATTTGCCCTATACAATTGAACTTGGCCGTTCGTTTGTTCAGCCAAAATTCCAGCCGGCAATTGATAACCGTAAAGGCTTATTTTCATTGGATAATCTATGGGATGGATTAGGCGCAATAGTTGTTGACAATCCTGACATCCTCTATTTTTACGGAAAGGTTACTATGTACACCCATTTTAACCTCCATGCCCGTGATATGATTTTATCTTTTATGAATTATTATTTCCCGGGGAAAGAAAATTTGATTGTTCCAATTGAGGCTTTGGAAATAAAAACGGATGTGTCAGAATTTTTAAATTCCATAAAAGGCTTACCATATAAAGAAGGGCATCGTATTTTAAATCATAATGTACGTGAACTAGGCGAACAGATTCCTCCGCTTATAAATTCATATATGAACCTGTCATCCACCATGGAAACTTATGGCACTTCACTTAATGCGCATTTTGGGGAGGTAGAGGAGACTGCAATCATGGTTACTATTGCAGATATTTACGACACTAAAAAAGAACGTCATATCGATACTTATAAAGGTAGGTAGAACGTTAAAAAGTTTAAACTAATAATACTTGAAACAAAAAAATAAATGGAAATTAAAACAGCTCAATTTGTTATTAGTAACACCGAAGTGGCAAAGTGCCCCCCCCCTGTCATGCCGGAATATGCTTTTATAGGGCGTTCCAATGTTGGTAAATCATCGCTTATAAATATGTTGTGCGACAAAAAAAACATGGCGAAAACATCCGGCAAGCCGGGTAAAACACAACTTATTAATCATTTTATAATTAATGAAAACTGGTATTTGGTTGATTTACCGGGTTATGGATACGCCCAGGTGGCAAAAGAGCAAAAAGAAAAGTGGAATAAATTTATTGAACAATATATACTTAACCGTCAGAATTTAATGTGTTTGATGGTGTTGTTAGATTCCCGTATTCCTCAGCAAAAAGTAGATTTAGACTTTATGGACTGGCTTGGTGAGCATGAAATTCCTTTTGTAATGGTATTTACCAAAATGGACAAACTTTCAAAAAAGAAGTTTAACGATAATATCACAAGTTATAAAGAGGAAATGAGCTTACATTGGGATGAGTTGCCACAATGTTTTTATACATCAGCTGAGAAAAAAGACGGAAAAAAAGAATTGCTGGACTTTATAGGTGATGCCAATAAATTATTCAAAAAAAGTGCGTAGCTCCATACCGCCTTATAAGAAAATCTTCTCAACATAATATTCTCGCACACGGTTCTCGACTCCGCTCGAACTGACAACGGATGCTGTCAAGCAAGGTTCAAAATATCGAAGCGCAAAGGTCACTCTGAGCTTGTCGAAGAGTGTGCGTAAGCCTTCCCATATGTTTCGACAGGCCAACATGACAACACACTAAAAAATGGGTAGATTTTGTCAGTTCGAGCGGAGTCGAGAAAGTGCGAAGGCATCATTTTCTTAAATAATAACATCAGCGTTTAATCTGATTACAACCTATACCATTAAAAAAGAACTCTGCATTTTGGCAATAAAGCCTTTAAAATTGCAATATCATATTCTGTAAAATAATTTCCCCGCAAATCAAGTATTTCAAGGTTTTTAAGCATGCAAACAGCATCATTGATATTTGTTAATTTATTGCTTTTCAATGAAAGCTGTTTCAGGTTTTTTAATTTAAAAAGACTCTTCGGTAATTCTGTTATTTGATTATTATCCAACACCAATTGCTCCAAAGAACCTATTTTCATTATGGTTTTTGGAATTTTAGTGATTCCGCACATCACAAAAGTTAAGTTTCTTAATTTTTTAAATTCTCCGAAAGAGGAAGGCAAGGTATCCAATTTAGTGTTAAATAAAAGCAAGGTATTTAAGTTGGACAAATACCCTATTGAGTTCGGAAAGTGAAATTTTTCAACATTGTTATTCTGCATTTCCAAAACCTGCAAACGGCTTAAGTATGCAATTTCTGTAGGCAAGGAATCTAATTTTGTGCTATGCAAATGCAATTCGGTAAGCTGGGAGAGATTGCCAAAATCTTTTGGCAAGGATGTAATTTCATTACCGATACATGCAAAATAAATAAGATTAGTAAAATCTTTAAATTCCGGCGGTAATTGGGTAAGTCCATTACTGGTGAGTTGTAAGGCTTGTACTTGTGTAAGTTTACCAAGCTTCGGAAGCATTTTGGGATCAAATAATTGATTTTCAATTTTAACTTTATAGGCAGTATTAACTTCCGACAAAGCATCCTTAAGATTACTATAAACTATCCCGGGAGGTCCGTATTTATCGAATGAATCATATACTTCCTGCGCTTTTGCAAGAATTGAAAATGAAAGAAAAAATAAGAGTAAAATTTTGTTCATATTACTAAGCCTCACCCCTTAATCCCCTCTCCAAAAGAGAGGGGGGAATAGGTGAGTTGGATTAATTCCTTGTTATTATTTTTAATTCTTTCGCTTTTTTTACATCCTACCCTCTCCCTTTCGGGGAGAGGAGGGCAAACAGCCTGTGGCTGTTTGAGCCAGTTTGTGCAAAGCGAGAGGGGCTTCTTGTCATCTACCTCACAAATGAACATGTCCAGACAGAAACATTATTTCTGTCATCACTAACTTCAATACTAAACGTATGCTTACCAGGTGTTATCGAATCATCAAAAGTGTAAAATAATAAATCCTGTTTCATTTCATATTCGCATAAAACCCATTTACCATCAATAGTTGTGCGATATTTTTTTATTCCTGAAAGATTATCAGACACTTTAAATCCAATCACTTTCGCATTCCTGAAATCAACATTATCTTTATCAACTACCTTAAAATTGGCTTTTATTTTAGGAGCAATAGTGTCTACTGTAACAGCAAAATTACCAAAAGTTTTTAGTTTGCTGCTTACCCAGCCATCTTTATAAGTTCCTCCCTCATATTTTCGTTTGCCGACATTATTTATCGAAATAAGTGTTGCTTTATTCTGCAATGAAACAGGTAAAATATCAGACTTTATACTCATTGTATATTCCTTTTGAAGAGCGGTTCCGGCATCTTGTACATGACAAAGAAATGAATAAGTTCCCTTAACTTCCGGCGTTCTATTGCAATTAAATAGTATATCATCATATAATGAATATGCAGGAATTGCAATTTCTATGTCTGCCTGATTATACTTATTATCTTTAAAACAATCAAAAAGAATTCCGCTGGGAACGTCAATAGCTTTAAGTTCTGTGGCTATTGAGGTACTCCTGACTTTCAACATCACTTCAGTAGTATTGCCGACAAAATCTTTTATAATATATTTTATCCAATGAACGGCATCATCGTTAAAGTCAATAACTCCACCGTTAATTACATCTTTATAGATGCCTAACTGATTATTTTTTGAAAGGAAGGATTTTTGAAGTATATCTTTGTGTTTTTGCGTCTCAGAAAAATCAATATGGGCATTGACAAAGCGGCCATTTTCAAAAGTGAATTTTTCTAATTCATGATAATAAATTCGTTTGCCACCGGACTGCAATTCAATCGAATACACGGCATTCTTATTAGATGAACCTGTTTCAGAATCAAAACATTCTACTCCAAAACCAATACTTCCATTTACAGTAATTGAATCTTGTTTATTAAGTGAATAAATTCCGTTTCTATTAATGGGCTTTATTTTTTTTGTAGTGCGCTTTCCATTGACGGTAGCTTTTTCGCCAATTGGAAAAATTGCCAATTCTGTGATAACCGGTTTAACTTTATCCTTGACAGTGTATCCGAAACAATAAGGATTTATTGGTGCTTCCGTTTTTGTATCACGAATTTCAAAATGAAGATGAGGGCCACCAGATCCTCCGGTGTTACCAGACAATGCAATTAAATCACCTTTTTTTACAGAAAGTAAACCGACCGGAAGTAAGGTGTCAATTTCAAATGATTCTTTTCTAAATTGAATAGTTGTTGCATACGTTCCAATTGCCCCGTTTAAACTTTGTAAATGAGCATAAACAGTAGTGTATCCATTAGCATGATTAATGTATAGGGCTTTCCCATAACCATACGGACTGATTTTTATTCTGGAAATATATCCATCTGCCGCAGCATAAACCTCCATCCCCTCATGATTATTGGTTTTTATATCAAACCCTGCATGTAAATGATTCGGACGAATTTCACCAAAATTACCGGTAAGGTTCAACGTACAATCAACCGGACATACAAAAAAACCAGTGGGATAAATAGTTTGTGCAGAAAGAATGCAGATAAGTTGTAAAAAAAATACAACGAAAAAATAACGTTTTGACATTGTGTAAAAGTACACAAAACAATTCAAAAATTATTTTGCAAATCAACTTTTGAACCGTATATTTGCAAAAACCAAGATTACAAAATTTTAATTATTGATTATGAACGAATTAACTTTATCCATAACTGATCTGAAATCAAAAGTTGAGAAATTGATGAATTTGCACCAACAACTTAAAAAAGATAATGAACAATTATATTCGGATAATGAAAATTTACAAAAAACAATAGACGATCAAAAAATCACTATTGAATCATTACTCAATGAACAAAAAAGTACGATTGAAGCTATAGAAAAACACAATAATGAATTAATACAAAACAAAAACGAAGAACAAACAAAAATAGTTAGCGATACGAAACTAAGAATTAATGAACTTGTACAGGAAATCGACAATTGCATTACTCTTTTGAAGTAAAATAATAGCCCACCCCAACCCTCCCAAAGGGAGGGAGAACCAACACACGTGCAATAAGCAGAAGGCAGGTGCGGGTGTAAACTCCTCCCCTTTGGGGAGGTCGGGAGGGGCTTTGAAACAATAAAAATGGCAGAAGTATCATTGAAAATTTTTATTGCAGGCCGTACTTATCCACTCACTGTGAAACAGGAAGAAGAAGAAAGAGTGTTACAGGTTGCAAAATTAATCAATGAAAAACTGAAGGAATTTGAGCAAAATTATTCGGTGCGCGACAAGCAGGATTTATTGGCAATGTGCGCACTTAATTTGTTGACAACCCAACAAAATACGCTTATTAAAGCCCCCAAGCTGGAAAATGAACTCATCCGCCAGCTTGATTTATTTGTTTCAGATTACCTTCAAAAAGAAAGTAAAGCATTGTAATGAAATGTTAAATGACTGATGAAAATGAAAAAATGGAATTTCTCAATTTATGCGATAACCCTTTCTATATTTTCCTTCTGACATCTCCCAACTAACATTACTGTTTAGTTTACTTAGCTTATTAACAAAAGCCTGTAAACAAAAAATTCCCCTGTTCGGTTCTTGAATACCTCAAAATTCTACTTTTGATTCTCGCGTGAGATCAAATGCAGGATTTATTTTATTACCAACAAATTAATTTATAAAGATATGGACATATTAATCATTACAGTAGTAGCCCTGATTGGCCTGTTATTGGGAGCAATCATCACATTCCTGATTATCAAAAAATCGAATGAAGGGAAAGCAACAAACATTATTAAAGATGCGGAAGCAAAAGCCGAGGTGCTAAAAACAGACAAAATTTTGCAAGCCAGGGAAAAATTTTTACAACTTAAAGCGGAACACGAAAAAGTGATCAACGAAAAAAATCAAACCATCCTCCAGGCTGAGACCCGCATTAAACAAAAGGAACAATCACTTTCACAAAAACAAGAGCAGACTCAGCGCAAAGATGTTGAATTAGAGGCAGTTAAGAAGAATCTTACGCATCAGTTGGAATTGCTTAACGCAAAACAATCGGAGGTGGATAAATTTCACCGCAGACAGGTTGAACAATTAGAGGTTCTTAGTGGTATGAAGGCTGAAGAAGCGAAAGCTCAATTGGTTGAATCAATGAAAGCTGAGGCGAAAACTGCTGCAATGTCTCATATTAAGGATATTGTGGAAGAAGCGAAAATTTCTGCCAATCAGGAAGCAAAAAAGGTGGTTATTCAAACTATTCAACGTGTTGCTACTGAGCATGCTATTGATAATTCAGTTTCTGTTTTCAATATTGAAAATGACGAAATCAAAGGTCGGATTATTGGTCGCGAAGGACGCAATATCCGTGCTCTGGAAGCCGCTACCGGAATTGAAATTATTGTTGATGATACTCCGGGAGCTGTTATTTTATCAGGTTTTGACCCTATCCGTAGGGAAATTGCCCGTTTAGCCTTGCATCAATTGGTTACCGATGGACGAATACATCCTGCCCGTATCGAAGAAATAGTTGAAAAAGTAAAGAAGCAAATTGAGGAAGAAATTATTGAAACCGGTAAACGCACCACTATTGACTTAGGTATTCACGGTTTACACCCTGAATTAATAAGAATGGTAGGTCGTATGAAATATCGTTCGTCTTACGGACAAAATTTATTGCAGCATTCACGTGAAGTAGCCAATCTTTGCGCCATCATGGCTGCGGAATTAGGCTTAAATGTTAAGTTGGCAAAACGTGCCGGTTTACTTCATGATATAGGAAAAGTACCTGATGACTCCCCTGAAATTCCACATGCTATTCTCGGAATGCAATTGGCTGAGAAATATAAAGAGAAGCCGGAAGTATGCAATGCCATTGGGTCTCACCACGATGAAATTGAAATGACTACCTTGATTTCTCCTATCGTTCAGGTTTGTGATGCCATCTCAGGTGCCCGTCCGGGTGCCAGACGCGAAGTTGTGGAGCAATATATTAAACGTTTAAAAGATTTAGAAGCATTAGCCCTCTCCTACCCCGGCGTTGAAAAAACATACGCTATCCAGGCAGGAAGAGAATTACGTGTTTTAGTATCTTGCGACAAAGTAACTGATAAAGAAGCGGAAGTACTTTCATTTGATATTTCACAACGCATACAAACCGAAATGACCTATCCGGGACAGGTAAAAATTACTGTTATCCGCGAAACAAGGGCTGTTAGTATAGCGAAATAATTTTTATAACTTTTTTTTGGGCGTTCCCCTTTCTTAAAAAAGAAAGGGGCGGGCTTGGAGTTTATCCTGAGCGAAG
>JAVHPR010000407.1:0-30502 GCA_036170695.1 Bacteroidia bacterium | reverse complement strand
AATATGTGCGATGGCTTCTTAAATTATGAAATTAGGGAAATTTGTCGTACACCCATAAGGAATAGTTCCGAATTTACGAATCTTGGGGTTAAAATTACCTACAAAAATCATTAATTGTCTTTTTTTAACAGCCTCCCTTTAATATTTATCCATAAATAACAGATGCCGCTTGAAACTCCCGTTACTGCTAAAAAACAAAGAAATAATATGGACGGGCTAGCAACAGTTTTAAATATTTCAGTTGCAATATTTCCAATAATAATCCATTGAATAACATATACCATGGTGATATTTTTCCCTAACCATTTTATGTATTTGAAAACAATTGAATTTCCGAATTTTTTTTCTATTTCATTGATAAAAAAACTATAGAAAGAGAGAAATAAAATTACCCATAAAAAGAAAATTAATCCATGGTGATAATATCTTTGCGATTCGAATGGATTCAGGCATAATTCCGGGGTCACCGAGGACGAAATTGAAATGCTGTACCCAATCGTAAATATCAAAAACAAAAGAAACAGTATGCCCGATATAATTTTAACTTTTGTAGCGTTTAATAAATCAAAAAAAGTGTGCTGTTTAATTTTATAAAAAGCAATACCTGCCAAAGGATATGCTAACCATGGAAATAAAGGGAAATAAGACCATGGCGAAGCTCCATAAAATGGCGAAAACACATATTTTAAAACAGGAGATTGAGGAATATAATTTAAAAGGTACTTACCAAGAAATGCAGAAATAACAGTCAACAAAACAATCGTAATGAGGCTTTTGTCCATAATCTTTTTTAATACAGCGATAATAATTATGCTGATACCTGCAAGCGGCAATATATCAACGCCAAAAATATAAGGCCAGATATTGATGTCAAAAACCCCTTTATTTACCGAAATAATAAGATTTAGATTTAATGCAATATTTAAAAACAGACCTAATAAAATAATTTTTAATCCCCTAACAATTAATTGAGCAGTAGTTTTTTTTGACTCCGCAATAAAATATCCAAAAAGTAAGATAAAAACAGGCGCGACAGGAGGTCCGCCCAAAAAGAGTAATATTTTTCCTAAATTACTGTTAAAAATAGCGTTGGTAGCAAATAACTCAACAATATGAACCTGAATCATTAATAGCCCCGCTACTCCTTTTAATAAATCAGCTGTTTGAGTTCTGTTCATCATATTGAAATTGGGGACGGATAACGATTATTACGAATTTACGAATCTGGGTTTGCTATTTCTAAATACAGATATGAAAATTTGTAAGAGTTTATAATAAAAACAAGTTTCGGTGATAAATTTATTAACGTATTCAATGTTATTCAATGCGAATGCTGCGTTAGGGATTCCTTCGACAAGAGCTCAGGATAAATTCCGCGTAAATCCTTTTCTTTTTAGAAAAGATTGAAGCCCTTCGACTCCGCTCAGGATAAACTCCAAGTCCGTTCCCTTCTTTTTTAAGAAAGGGGAACGCCCAAATAAAAATAATAGAAAAATAAAGTATGCTAATTCCCAAACTCACTCATAAAGCGAATGCGCATTAAACGAATTTCTTCTTCGGTATAATCTTCCTCCCCCAGCTCCAATAAGGCGGCATCAATAGAGTCGGAATGTGATTCTTTAAAGTATTCCAGAGCCTCTTGTTGTTTATCGTCATCCATTGTATCATTAATATAATACGCAATATTAACTTTGGTTCCGGAATGAACAATACTTTCTATTTCGGCAATTAAATCAGTTAAACTCAGTCCTTTTGCGCTTGCCACATCTTCTAAAGGGAGCTTTCTGTCAATGCTCTGGATGATGTGTACTTTTAAACCGGATTTGTTAACTATTGATTTTACAACCATATCCAATGGTCGTTCTATTTCATTCTCCTCAACATATTTTTCGATAAGATCAAGAAAAGGTTTACCGAATTTTTGTGCTTTACCTTGTCCAACGCCGGTAATATTGACTAATTCATCCATTTTAATAGGATATTGAATAGCCATTTCTTCTAAGGATAATTCCTGAAAAATAACGTATGGAGGAAGCTTTAGCTTGTGTGCCGTTTGTTTAAGTAAATCTTTTAATGCTGCAAATAAGGCGGCATCGGCACCAGAACCACCTTTGTTTCCAGGTCCTACATCATCATCATCTGTCTCTGTTCCTTCGTAATCATGATCTTTTGTAACCATCATGCTATAAGGTTCATCCATAAAAGTTTTACCTTCTGGAGTAACTTTCAATAAACCATAATTTTCAACATCTTTTGCTAAAAGCCCAGAAACCAATGCCTGGCGGATAACGGCATTCCAGTATTTTTCACTTTTATCATCTTCGGCACCTTTACCAAAACATTCCAACTCATTATGTTTATAGGCTTTTGTTGTTGAATTGGTAGTACCTAATAAGATGTTGATTATATCTTTTGTTTTAAATTTTTCTTTCACATCCAATATGGCTTCAATCGCTAAAGCAACATCATCCATACCCTCAAACTTTTGTTTGGGATTACGGCAATTATCGCACATCCCACCACAGCCCACTTCATCAAACTCTTCACCAAAGTAATGCAGTAAAAACTTTCTTCTGCAGCTGGATGTTTCAGCATATGAAACTGTTTCATGCAATAGTTGTTTACCTATTTCCTGTTCAGAAACGGGTTTCCCCTTCATGAATTTTTCCAATTTCAGAATATCATCATGGCTGTAAAAAGTTACACAGTTACCTTCTCCACCATCGCGGCCACCTCGGCCTGTTTCCTGATAGTATCCTTCCAGCGATTTTGGAATATCATGGTGAATTACAAAACGAACGTCTGGTTTATCGATGCCCATTCCAAAAGCTATTGTAGCAACAATCACATCAATATCTTCCATTAAAAAAAGGTCCTGAGTTTTTGCACGTTCTTTTGCTTCAAGACCAGCGTGATAGGGTAATGCTTTGATGCCGTTTACACGTAATGTTTCAGCAAGTTCATCCACTTTTTTACGACTCAGGCAATATACAATACCAGATTTCCCGGATTGTCCTTTTATATACTTGATAATTTCCTTTATTGCATTTTGTTTCGGACGTATATCGTAATAAAGGTTCGGGCGGTTAAATGATGATTTATAAAGGTTAGCACTTGTCATCCCCAGGTTTTTTTGGATATCCTGTTGTACTTTAGGAGTGGCAGTAGCTGTTAATGCCATGATGGGTACCTTCCCTATTTGCTCTATTATCTGGCGTAATCTCCGATATTCAGGGCGGAAGTCATGTCCCCATTCTGAAATACAATGCGCTTCATCAATGGCAAAAAATGAAATTTTAATTTCTTTAAAAAATATAATATTAGATTCCTTTGTTAAGCTTTCGGGCGCTACATATAATAGTTTTGTTTTTCCATCCGTAATATCTTTTTTCACTTTGGTGATTTCCACTTTTGATAAAGAAGAATTAAGAAAGTGAGCAATACCCTCTTCATTACCGAAGTTGCGCAATGCATCCACCTGATTTTTCATCAGTGCAATTAACGGTGAAACGATAATTGCCGTTCCTTCACTAACTAATGCCGGCAACTGATAACATAATGATTTACCACCACCGGTGGGCATAATTACGAAGGTGTCCTTACCTTCCATCAAGCTTGTTATAATCGCCTCTTGCTGCCCCTTAAAGCTATCGAATCCGAAAAATTTTTGTAAACATTGTTGAAGGGATGTTTCTACATCGAGCATCATATTAGTATTTTTGATTTTTAAAAATTACCATGTGTACAATAGTATTAAAGAAATAAACTAATTTTATCCCGATTTAGGAATCTAAAAGAAAATGCTTTTTTACATTTGTCACGTAAATATATAATAAAATTTGTTGTCATGGCAAAGAGTTCCCCACTTTATTTTAAATATTCTACCAAGTGAATAAATTTATCGATAAAACAATTGAACTCGCTAAATCTACCTTAACTATTGAGGCTGACTCTATTCGTAATTTGCTAAATTACGTCAATGAAGATTTTGTTACCTGTGTTCAACTAATTTACAAATCAACCGGAAGGGTTGTTATTACTGGCATAGGGAAGAGTGCCATCATTGCACAGAAAATAGTTTCAACATTCAATTCAACAGGTACACCAGCTATATTTATGCATGCTGCTGACGCAATTCATGGTGATTTGGGGACATTGCAACAGAATGATATTGTGATTTGTATTTCCAAAAGCGGCAACACTCCCGAAATTAAAGTATTGGTACCTCTTTTAAAAATTGGTGGGAATAAATTAATTGCATTGGTTGGTAATACCGAATCCTATCTGGCAAAGCAAGCTGATTATATAATAAATTCTACGGTTGAAAAAGAAGCCTGCCCTAATAACCTTGCTCCAACATCAAGCACTACGGCACAATTAGCGATGGGTGATGCATTAGCGGTTTGTTTGCTTGATTGCAGAGGATTTTCCAGAGAAGACTTTGCCAAATATCATCCCGGTGGTGCCTTAGGGAAAAAGTTATATTTAAAAGTCTTCGATATTTGCATTCAAAATCAAAAACCACAAGTGAAGCCCGATGATTCAATAAAATCGGTTATTATGGAGATTTCGTCCAAGCGATTAGGTGCCACAGCTGTTATTGAAAACAATGAATTGGTTGGCGTAATTACCGATGGCGATTTACGTAGAATGCTTGAAAGGGCTGATTCAATCGCCAATTTAAATGCTTCTGATATTATGAATAAAACGCCAAAAAAAATAGAAGCGGAAGAACTGGCTATTAACGCCATGTTATTATTGGAGCAAAATAATATAACTCAATTAATTGTTACGGATAAGGGTAAATATCACGGTTTTGTACATTTGCATGATTTGCTTAAAGAAGGAATAATTTAGACCCTACGAATTACGAATTTTAACGAATTACGAATCTGTGTTTTTAAAACGATAAATAAATGGGGGCAATAGACATTCACTTAAAGAGCCTCCCCTTTGGGGAGGTTGGAGGGGCTCCTAAAATTGCAGCCATTGTTCCCGCTTATAACGAAGAGGAAGCAATTGCATCTGTGGTAAATGATATTAATTTACTGGCTCAGACTCAACAATTATTAATAGATGTAATTGTGGTGAATGATTGCTCTAAAGATTCCACTTCCCGGGTAATTTCAAAACTTAATTGTATTGCTTTAAACTTACCTATTAATTTGGGAATCGGGGGGGCAGTGCAAACCGGTTTTAAATATGCACTGGAGAATGGTTATGATTATGCCATACAAATTGATGGGGACGGACAGCATCCTGCTTCAGAAATTCCAAAAATTGTAAATGCAGCAAATAACAATAATTTTGATGTAGTAATTGGCTCCCGGTTTATTTCAAAAGAAGGATTTCAATCCTCCGCTTTTCGAAGGATGGGAATCAATTATTTTAAATGGTTGAACCATTTATTGGTTGGTACAGTTGTTAATGATAGCACTTCCGGTTTTCGTTTAATTAATCGTAATGTAATGAAAATTGTTGCGGACTATTATCCTGATGAATACCCTGAACCTGAGGCAATTATAATTTATGCTCTTAATAAATTTAAAATTGGAGAAGTCGCTGTAACTATGAAAGAACGACAAGGGGGTGTTTCCTCCATTGGAACATTTGCATCAATTTATTACATGTTTAAAGTAACATTGGCAATTATTTTTACTTTTACAAGGATGAAATTTAAGAAAAAAGTTAAAAGTTAAGAGTTATGAATTTAGAGTTATCGGTTTTAGTTGTAGAAAAACTCTCAACTCCTGACTCTTAACTCTCAACTAAAAAAAATTATGGGAAAAATTCAGATTATTGCAATTACGGTTAGTCTACTTTTTTTACTATACATTGTTCGTTTGATTGTCAAAGGAAAGTTGCGGGAAGAATATTCTATTGTTTGGATAATTTGCACAATTGTACTAATTATATTTTCTTTTTGGAGAAACGGCTTAGAGATTCTCGCGAATGTTTTAGGGGTGTATCAAGCGCCAAACCTAATCTTTACAGGTGCCATATTTGCAATTTTAATTTATCTTTTACATTTAAGTATCGTGGTTTCAAAATTACATTCGCAAAACAAGCAACTGGCACAAGAGATTGCGTTGCTTAAAAATGAGTTCGTCAAAAAAAACACCAATTAATTCAGTAAGCAATTATCCAGTAGGCAATTGGGCAATCAATACAATTTAAAAATTCTTTATTGCAAAATTGCCTACTGTTAAATTGCACAATTGAAAAATTATTTTTTTTAATTGCCTATTGATAAATTGTAAAAATTGTACAATTGATTTATGAAAAGACTTGCAGTAATAAACGGATTAAGGGGCTATGCTATACTTGGGGTGATGTATTATCATATCGTAGGCGTGTTTTTTAATCGTTCAGGTTCCGATCTTTTTTTGATCGGTAATTTACCGATATTTCCGAAAACTTTTTTAGGGCATGGCTGGCTTGGTGTCGATTTGTTTTTTATACTTTCAGGCTTTGTTCTCTATCTTCCATACGCCAATAAAACCAGAGAGATAAAAACAAAGGAGCATTTATGGAACTTTTATAAAAACCGAGCATCACGCTTGTTGCCTTTGTATTACATTACTTCAATTATCGGTATATTTTTCATTCTTCACCAAACCAATATTTACGATTGGAGTTTTTGGAGGGACATGATAATGCTGTTTACGGCTACTTTTAATTTTACAAAAGAAACCTTTATCCCTCAGTATAATTATGTATTATGGTCGTTAGGAGTAGAAATTTTATTTTCTTTGATTTTCCCCCTTTTAATTTGGATGATTGTAAAAAAGGGTACTGCGAAAGTCATTATGGGTATCTTTTATTTAAGCTTTTTTATCCGGGCTATTTCCTGCCTCTATCCTGAATACAATGTTGCTCCTCATTTGAACATTATTAAAGACAGCTTGTTTGGAAGGTTGGATGATTTTGCAGCAGGGATGCTTATTTGTCATTTATTTGTAACAAACTGGAAACAGAATTGGTTTGAAAATAACAGCATTCTCTTGTTTTTTATTTCAATGCTATTAATTGCATTGGGATGTAATTTTTCCGACTATGTCTTTTTGGGGTATATCTCTAATTACTACGAACCACTCTTAAATACTTCGTTTCAGCTTGGTTTTGGATTATTAACATTAGCCTTATTGCACATGAATAAAAATCCCATACGCTTTTTATTTACCAACAAATTTGTTCAACTTTCAGGAATGATGTGTTATAGCTTATATCTGTGGCATGGGAACATGCAGATGGTTTTTATTGGCGGAGATCGCACACCGATTAGGATTACTATTCTGCTGATGTTTATTTTTTTACTATCCTTTCTAACCTACAGATTCATTGAATTTGGAAATAAAAAGTTAGGAGATATATTGCCCAAATAATGAATCCCCCAAGGCAGAACCTCGATATATTTGCGAAATATTTGCCACAGATTTCACAGATTCACGCAGAAATATCTGTGTTAATTTGCGAAATCTGTGGCAAAGAAACAACAAAAATTAATTGCTTACCCACACCCGTAGGCAGAGCCTCGAGGAATTCACAAGATTAAAAACCATCAGATTATTTTTTTAATTTTGCTTTTTCGTCTTTTGCCCAATTCAAATTTCCTTTTGCTAATTTGTGGTCAGGTTCAATTTGTAAAGCTTTGTTACAAGCCTCAATAGCTTTATCCCATTGCTTCAACTCGTTATAAGCAGCCCCCATATTACTGTATGCCGCAGCAAAATCAGGTTTAAGCATAATTGCTTTTTTACATGCTTCAATGCTTTTTTCGAATTCGTGTTGTTGGTAATAAGATAAACTCAGATCGAGCAGATTTGCAGGAGTTGGCGAATCGTTGGCTGCCGTTTCAACTTTCGAAATTTTGTCACGTTGATTGATTGCATCCACTAAATTATTTTTTGCCAGCTGAAAATCAGGTTTGATGTCAATTGCTTTCTGGCATGCAGCAATTGCTTTGTCATACTGTTTGATTAAAGTATATGCCGATCCCAAGTTATTATAAGCATCTGCATAATCCGGTTTTAGTTTTACTGCTTCCAACCCTGAATTAATACATTGTTCGTATTTTCCAGCCTGATAATACATTAAACTTAAATTGAAATATTTTTCTGCCGTAGGGGCCTTTTTTATTTCTTCTTCTGTCATTTCAATTTTCCCTTTTCTGTTCTTGCTGGCTTCGAGATATTGCAAAGCTTCAGGATTGTTCGGTATTATTTGCAGGGTGCTTTGAGCAACTTCATTGAGTTTGTCCCATTCGCCGGTATCGTTATAGGCTTTCATCAGCATGTTGCGGGCTCCGATACTTGCAGGGGAAAGTTCAAGACATTTTACCAACATCGGTATCGCTTCGGCATAACGTAACTGTCCACATAAAAAATTTCCATAAAAAAACCATGTGTCGGGTGCATTTCCTCCATACTGAGTCCCACTTTTGAAATACGTTTCTGCAGCAGCTTTATCACCTATGGCATTTTTAAGGACACCCATATTTATATGCAATGAATAGTAATATGGCCACATAGTTAATGCTTTCGTGAAACATCTTTCAGCCTCAGCATAATCGCCTTTCCCCATTCTGCTAAGTCCGTAATTCATTAATCCACGGGCATTTTTAGGGCTTTTAACAGTTACATCACGCCAGAGCGTTTCTTCGGTATTCCATACTTTATTACGTTGGTAAGTTCCAAATGAATATGCACAAAGAAGCACTATTACGATAAAAACAGCTATTATATCATAGCTAAAAGGTAATTTTTCAAGGCGCTTCTTATATTTTATTATCAATAACCCAACCGTCCAGCATACACTAAGTACAAGACCCACATAAGGGAAGAAGATACGATGGTCATTTAATACCTCGGCGAAAGGAATCACACTTGAGGAGGGAACAAGCGCCAGAAAAAACCAGAGGATACCATAACTGATAGGACGAAGCCTTTGATCCTTTGAGAAAAGGAAAGCAATAAAAAGCATTAAAAAAATAAATAAACAACCAATAAAAAACCTGATATTCCAGATACTTTGCAATGGTTCCCAATCGCTGTCAGCACTTAAACCGAAGGGGGCAAAAAATGTTGTAAAATAATGAAGAATTACAAAAGGTTGAGTGATTAGGAAGTTGAACCTTGAGGAGCCTCCCGATTCCCAGCTTTTAGGAGTTAAATAGTCAATAAATAAATATAATGCAGCACAAAAAATAAAAGAAGGAATTGTTTTTTTTATAACAACGATTAATTGTTTGGAAAATTTTTTATCAAAAATAGCATACAAACTCATTTTCTGCTCAAACAAAAGGATGTAAAAAAACAGCATTGGTGCAAACATCACCGTAGTGGGCTTTGCCAGACCACCAATACCAATTGGGATTAAATAAAGATAATTTTTTTTACAAAACGGCGAAAACATATAAAGAACAAAAGCCAGCACAACAAAAAAAGTAGATTGCAAATCAGAGCGGGCAATAATATAATTAATTGTTTCCGCATTAGCTGGATGCAAGAGATACCATGCCACTGCAATTGCTGCAATGTAAAAATTCCAATTATTCTTATAGGAGATATTAAAAAACTTGAAAATGAAAAAGAACATTAAAATACCTTGTAATAAAAAGATGATGAACGAAGAAAGATGGAAATAAAACATATTATATCCTTTCCCCATCCAATAGTCAATTGCAAGTGAGGTGCTAACAATTGGACGGTAGGATTGATTACTCGGTAAGGAACTAAAAGTAGTTGCATCTTTAAAAAAACGAGGAATATTTTTAATATCCTGAATAAATAGGTTGTTTTCTACAGTATGAGAATCATCAAAATGAAAAGCGTTACTGAAATGATTAGAATAAACAAGCGTAACAGCTATTATCAATAGCAGGAAATAAATTAAAGTTTTGCTTTTAGGTAGTCCTTCAAATAATTGCTTAATCATAGTTCAAAAAATCGTTATTGTAAAAGTAGGAAAATTTTCAATTTAATTGTTGGTATTGAAACAACAGTTTTTCAGTTTGGTAAAAATTTATTTACCCTGATTAATTATTTTTATTAATTTCGCTTTGCAAATCTAATATAGATTTCTGTTAGATTTTTAATCGGGTATTAATAAATTTAATTTTCAACATAGAACAGGCATGAATACGAATCAAGAAGAAAAAAAAGATAACGATTTAGTTGATGTAAATCAAAATTCGGATACAAATTCTACCAACGAAGCATCTGGTCAGGAAGAAATGAGCGAAAACAAGCAATTGGACTCTGATGAAATTATAGCTAAAGGTTCTGAAAATGAAGAAATCAGTTCAGGTGAAGAAATCAGTTCCGACGAGGGAAAACGGAGTAAAACAATCAAAACTCTCGTAATCGCAGTATTACTATTGCTACCCATAGCGTATATTTTTTACAAAACTACCGGAAATTCCAGTTCACCTCAACCTGCAGCTACCCAAGCCCAAGGGATAGATATTGCAGCCTATGAAAGTGCCGCAAATTCAAATCCTACTTTCAGTAATTTACTTAACCTTTCAAATGCCTATATCAATAGCAATATGGCTGCAAAAGCGATAGAGCCCTTGAATAAAGCAATAGCTTTAAACCCTAAAAGTGCTTCTGCGTATAGCAATTTGAGCCTCGCATACACAATTCTTCAAAATTACAAAGCAGGAATAGAAAATGGCGAAAAAGCGCTTCAACTTGATAGTACTTTTACATTAGCGAAAAACAATTTGAACTGGGCGAAGGGTGAGCAAAAAAAAGAACTTGATGTAATTAAACAGTTAGATAAAACGCCTGAAAAAGAAAGAACATCTTTTTATTATATTGGCAAAGGATTGCATTATTTAAAACTTCAGGAATTTGATAAGGCTATTGAAACGTGGAATGTTTTACTGGTAAAAGAGCCTGGAAATTCAGGCGCATTAATTAATATTGGTGTGGCCTATTTGTCAAAAGGGCAATTTGATGAGGCGATTAAATCTTTTCAAAAAGCTGTTGATGCTAATCCAAATGATCAACTTGCAAAAAACAACCTTGGTTGGGCTTTAAGTGAAAAGAATAAAGCCTTAAATGAAAAAAATAAAATTGGGGCAGAGCAAAAAAAATAGTTTTAGAATAAGATTTCATTCAATCAAATGAAATCTTATTCTTCTGTTTTTGCCCTTATTTCTAAATTTTTCTTTACCTATAATTCAGTTCGCCTGGCTATCCAATGGAGAATTGAAATTCATCTCTCAGGCAACCTTCCAAAGTAACTTTGAGGCCATCGAAATATTCGTGTTGTATTTCCATGTTGCCAAAGTCGTTGTATTTATAATGCAATGCACTACCCATCTTCTTGTGTTTTTTATTAGCCCAGGCACGTCATACATCACAAAATGTTGTAGATTTGTTATGTGCAAGAAAGAGCTTCTAATACATCTACATATTTGACAATATGTTAATATTATTTGCCTATTCCTTAAACATTAAAAAAAACTCAGTTTAAAATAGATTCCTTTTGGGAATAAAAATTAATCAGCTATCACTACAATGCAAAAGTTAAACATCAATGAAGTATTTTTTAAGCGTGCTGCAATTGTTTTTTTTATAGGACTGCTTTCTGTGGGGTGCTTTACTTTTTCTGACTACGGCATATCTGTTGATGAAGGTGTTCAAAGAGATTTGATTGGTATAGCAAATTACAACTTTATTAAGACCGGTAATTCTGAAGAGTTTCTTACCAGTTTCAACAAATACCACGGACCTGTTTTTGAAATATTTTTATACGCTACCGAAAAATTATTCAATGTAACAGATTCCCGCACTATTTTTTTGTTACGGCATGGATTAAATTTCTTCGTTTTTTTTATTGGTACACTGTTTTTTTATTTGCTTGGGTTAAAAATTTTCAAAAAACATAGCATTGCCTTATTATGTTGCGTCATGCTCGTTGTTTCACCCCGTATTTTCGCTGACAGCTTTTATGATTCAAAGGATGTAATCCTGCTTTCCTTTTGTATTATCGCAAGTTATACTGCTTTCATCTTTATAGAGCGTCAAACATTATGGTCGGCATTTATTCATGCCTTATGCTGTGGAATTGTTTTGGACATTCGAATTATTGGGTTGCTTATCCCTCTTGCAACATTCTATTTGTACGCAATGCAAGAAAAGAGGAAAATAATCCCGCTTTTGTTTTTCATATCCTATTCGTTACTTTTTACAATTGCTTTTTGGCCTGTATTATGGATCAACCCTGTATATCATTTTATGGAAGCATTCAAGCAAATGAGCCATTATCCTTTGGATATAGCTGTACTTTACAGGGGTGATTTTATTTCAACAATAAAATTACCCTGGCATTATTTACCTGTTTGGATGGCAATCACTACACCTGTTTTATATATTGTTCTTTTCCTCATCGGTGTATTTTTTGCGATAAAAAATTCTTTTGTAAGTTTTTTAAGCACTCTGCCAATTCACTTCTTCTTATTTATCTTTGCCGCTCCTATTCTTGCTGTTATTGTATTGAAGTCTGTTGTTTATGATGCCTGGCACCATGTGTTTTTTGTATATCCTTTTTTTTTACTTATCGCAGTATATGGTTTTACTCAACTAATTCAGGTGGTAAAGAATAAATTTACTGTTAAAATTATTTTTGGTTCAACGATAATATCCATTGTTTTTGCACTAATTTTTATGGTTGCAAATCATCCTTTTCAAAATGTATATTTTAATTTTTTAGCAGGGAAAAATATCCGGCAAAATTTCGAATTAGATTATGCGGGCTTATCTTACAAACAAGGATTAGAGTACATTTTAGCAACAGATAAATCCAAACATATATACATTGCTTCTGATATTGGAATATGCGTTTTGAATTTTGGGATTATTCCCATAGAAGATAGAGAACGGTTGGTATGGACTACTGACCTGAAATTAAATTTTGGACGTATCCCCGTTGAAGACAGAAATCCAGCGAGATTGGCAGAAGAATTGAAATCAGCTGATTATTTTTTAACTAATTTCAGATGGCATCCAAATGATTATAATATAGGCACTTCGGTATTTAAAATTATGGTAGGAGACGAAAAAATTATGGAAGTCAGAAAGTTAAAATGAATTTCAAATAATCGTAAACTAATTATTACATCAAACTTTAGAGAAATATCTAAGAATTGTTTTTACTTTTGAAGCTGAACATTAACAAAATATTCATTTGTTTTTAATGAATGGTGCGGAATTTTCACAGAACGATATCTTTAAAAGAACGAATTAAATAGGATTAATTTTTTCAAAAAATGAAAGTAGTAATATTAGCCGGTGGACTTGGTTCCAGATTGTCAGAAGAAACAGATATTAAGCCCAAGCCTATGGTAGAAATTGGTGGGAAACCAATTTTATGGCATATAATGAAGATCTATTCCCAATATGGGTTCAATGATTTTATTATTTGTTTAGGGTATAAAGGATATGTGATAAAAGAATATTTTGCTAATTTTTTTGTGAATAATTCAGATGTAACGTATGATTTAAGCAATAACAGTATTGAAGTTCATAATACAAATTCAGAAAACTGGAAGGTTACTTTAATTGAAACCGGAAAAGATACTATGACTGGTGGAAGAATAAAACAAATTGAACCCTATGTAAATAATGAAACTTTTATGCTTACTTACGGTGATGGTGTGGCCAATGTAAAAATAGATGAATTGATTGAATTTCATAAAAAAAACAACAAATTGGTAACCGTCACTGCCGTGCAACCAGAGGGACGATTCGGCGTTTTGGATATTAGGGAGACAAACCAGGTAAACTCCTTTTTAGAAAAACCAAAAGGAGAAGAAGGTTGGATAAATGGAGGGTTCTTTGTTTGCCAGCCTGAAATTTTTAATTATATAAAAGACAACAATACCTTTTGGGAAAGAGAACCTTTGGAAAGTCTGGCTAAAGAAAACCAGCTTATTGCATTTAAACATTATGGGTTTTGGAAACCAATGGATAAATTAAAAGACAAACAGGATTTAAACGAATATTGGGCAAAGGGCACTGCAGAATGGAAGACTTGGTAAAAGCCTCACCCCTTAATCCCCTCTCTCCTTCGGCAAAAGCTCAGGATAAACTCCAGAGAGGGGGGATTAGGTGAGTGGGATAAAAATGTTAAATGGTAAAATGGTAGATCTATTTTCAGGAGTTTATAAAAGCAAAAAAGTACTGGTTACCGGAGATACCGGTTTCAAGGGATCCTGGCTTTGTATCTGGCTCAAGGAATTAGGTGCGGATGTTTATGGTTATTCACTGCCACCGCTAACTTCCAAAGATAATTTTGTTACGACTGATTTAAAAAGCAGGATTCATCATATTGATGGCGACATCAGAGATAAAGAGAAATTAAATAAATATTTTAATGAAATAAAACCGGATATCGCTTTTCACTTAGCGGCACAACCCTTAGTTATTGAATCTTACAGTAACCCCCATTATAATTTTGAGACAAATATAATGGGTGTTGTTAATTTTTTTGAAGCGCTCAGGAATTGTGATTCCGTGAAAGCCGCTATCAATGTAACTACTGATAAATGTTATCAAAACAGAGAGTGGATATGGGGGTATCGTGAAAATGATGCAATGGGTGGGGATGATCCATATAGTGCTTCAAAAGGATGCTCCGAATTAATCACCAATTCATATATAAAATCTTTTTTCAGTAAAGAAAACACAGCAAATGTTGCTTCAGCAAGAGCCGGAAACGTAATTGGTGGTGGAGATTGGGCAGACAATCGCATTATTCCAGACATGATAAAAGCATATAGTGCCGGTCTACCTTCTATCATTCGTAATCCAAATTCTGTACGCCCCTGGCAGTTTGTTTTGGAGCCCTTATTTGGCTATTTGAAATTGGGAGAGAAGTTATTTACTGATGGGAAATCATTTTCAGGTGGATGGAATTTTGGACCTGCAGCTTTTGAAAATTATAGTGTAAATGATGTTGTTTGTGAAGTAAGAAAAATAATTCCAACAATAAAAATTGACGCTCCAATTGCTACGGAGAAATTACATGAAGCAGGTCTGTTAAAACTTGACATAACAAAAGCAGTAAATTTTCTGGGATGGAAGCCGAAGCTGGATTTTGAACAGACCATACAATTCACGATTGAAGGGTATTTGCAGGAGTTGAAAAAAGAAAAACCAGCTGTTGATGAAGGTGTCAATTCAGAAATATATAATTGCAGAGTGGAACAAATAAAAAAATATTGTAATTCATAAAATGTCAAAACTAACAGATATCAAACACCAAATCCATTCATTAATAAAAGAGTATTATGATGAAGCTTTTAAAGAAAAACCTTTTGTTCCGGGAGAGTCTTCTGTTCCGGTTAGCGGAAAAGTTTTCGATCATACAGAACTCACTTATATCAGCGATTCCGCTCTAGATGGATGGTTTACCACCGGGAAATTTAATGCGGAGTTTGAAAAGAAATTAGCAAAATTTATTAATGTAAAGTCTGTATTAACTGTAAACAGTGGATCATCAGCTAACTTGCTGGCGTTTTCAGCACTGACAGCGAAAGAACTCGGAGAAAGAGCCATAAAACCGGGAGATGAAGTGATAACAGTAGCTGCATCATTTCCAACAACTATTAATCCATTGTTGCAATACGGAGCCATACCCGTATTTATTGATGTTGACATTCCTACTTACCAAATTGATGTTAGCAAATTAGAAGATGCTTTAAGTTCCAGAACAAAAGCTGTAATGATTGCACATACACTCGGGAATACATTTAATTTGGAGGCTGTTGTGGCATTTTGTAAAAAAAATAATTTGTGGTTAATAGAAGATTGTTGTGATGCGTTAGGCGCAAAATATAAGGGGCAGCATGTTGGAACTTTTGGCGATATCGGCACACTCAGTTTTTATCCTGCACATCATATCACAATGGGTGAAGGTGGAGCTGTATTTACTTCTAATCCTCAATTAAAAAACATCATGGAATCTTTTAGAGACTGGGGGCGTGATTGCTGGTGCGAACCGGGTAAGGACAACACTTGTGGTAAAAGATTTTCCAGGCAGTTAGGTGATTTGCCAATGGGTTACGATCATAAATATATTTATTCCCGGCAAGGTTTTAATTTAAAAATTACCGATATGCAAGCTGCACTTGGCTTAGCACAATTACAAAAATTAGAACGCTTTATTGAAATTAGAAAAAGAAATTTCGATTTGCTTACCAAAGGACTCTCTAAACATATTGATAAACTTATTCTTCCTCAAGCTACTGCAAATTCTGAACCTTCCTGGTTTGGATTTTTAATAACATTGAGAGAAAATATTGGTATTAGCAGAAACGAATTAGTTCAAAAATTAAACGATAAAAAAATTGCAACTCGTTTGTTGTTTGCAGGCGATATAAGAAAACAACCTTATTTTAAAGATTATTCATACCGTGTAGTTGGTGATTTGAAAAACACAGAAACCATCGTAAATAATACTTTTTGGATTGGTGTTACACCAATGATTACAGAAGAAATGATTAATTACATAAATAGTTGTTTCGATGAAATATTAGAATGATTTTTCGCAATGAATAACCCCGAGGCAGAGCCTCGAGGCATCAGCGTAATATTTGCCACAGATTTCACAGATTCACGCAGAAATATCTGTGTTAATTTGCGAAATCTGTGGCAAAGAAACAACAAAAATTAATTGCTTACACACACCGAGGCAGAGCCTTGAGGAATTCAGAAGATTAAAACTTAAAACCAAGTCCCCAAAATAGTGATTGCAAACATTGCAAATAGGATTTGTCCAATCTGCCAAAATAAAGAAGTTGAAGTATTGCATACTCAAAAGTTCAAACTAAATAGTACGAATATCCTTCCGGATTCTTATGATGTGGTTTGCTGCAATAACTGTGGATTTACCTATGCTAACACGAAAGCAGATCAAACAATTTATAATGAATACTATCTGAATTTTTCAAAGTATGAAAATCAGGATTCTACAGTATCTTCAGGAGGCGGGGCTTCTGTTTGGGATAAAATGAGGCTTGAAAATACGGCAAAAGATATATTAGCTTTTTCAAATAAAAATGACAAAATAATTGACATTGGCTGTGCTAACGGTGGACTGTTAAAAGAATTAAAACAATTGGGATATACAAATTTAACAGGATTAGATCCCTCTGAAAAATGCGTCAATTATGTAAATGACCTCGGAATAAAGTGCATTCAAGGGGAATTATTTACTGCGGACCAGGTGGTTGACGGCGAGAAATTTGATATTGTATTATTATCTCATGTTTTAGAGCATATCTATGATTTAAAAGGTGCTGTTATCGTTTTAAAAAAACTTTTAACTCCCACCGGAAAAATATACATCGAAGTGCCCGATGCAGCTAATTACTGCAATCACTTTATTGTTTCCTATTATTATTTTGATATTGAACATATTAATCATTTTGATAAAAATTCTTTGAAAAACTTATTCCAGACAAATGGCTTAAAACTGTTAAACAGTAGCAATAAAACATTTCTGGTGAATGAAAACACAAACTACCCTGCTACTTTTTCTGTCTTTCAAAACAACGATATTAACTACACTATTGAAAAATCGGAAACGGTAAAGAACCAGGTTTTACAATATGTTGAACTTTCCAAAAAAAATAATTCAGAGGATAAAATAAATCAATTAATCGCTGAGAACACAGAAATTATAATTTTTGGAGCAGGAAATTTTACTGCTCGCTTACTTGAAAACACAAGACTTAAAAATTGCAATATCAAGGGTTTTGTTGATAACGACAAAACTAAGCAAGGTCAAGATTTTGGCAGTAAAAAAGTATATTCTTCCGATTACTTAACCTCGTTTAATGGTACCATTGTTATTTGTTCGGCTCTGTTTCATCAGCAAATTTATGTTCAACTGAAAAATGAAATGAAATTGAAAAATGAAGTGGTTATAATTAATTAATAGGTTTATTATCTCAATTTTTTATGTTGAAGATACTTTTAACAGGCGGTTCCGGCTTCATCGGAAAAAATATCAGAGAATCATTTTTGAATGATAAATATTTTTTGGTTGCCCCTACCAGGAGTGAACTTGATTGTTCGGACGATAATAGCGTAGAGCAATATTTCAAAAAAAATTCTTTCGATGCTGTTATTCATGCAGCAGCTAAACCGGGACATAGAAATGCCCCCGATACCCAAAATTTATTTTACTTAAATTCCAGAATGATCTTTAATTTATTAAAATACAAAGATAGCTTTGGTAAATTTATTAATCTGGGTTCTGGCGCTGTATATGATATGCGGCATTATCTACCAAAAATGAATGAAGACTATTTTGGGACTCATATTCCAAAAGATGAACACGGTTACAACAAATATATATTTGGGAAATTACTGCCTTGCCTGGAAAATGTTTATGATTTCTGGATTTTCGGAATATTTGGTAAATATGAAGATTATGCAATTCGTTTTATTTCTAATTCTATTTGTAAAAGTATTTTTGATTTACCAATTACATTACGTCAGAACCGTAAATTCGATTATTTATATATTAATGATTTAATGCCTATTCTGGATCATTTCATTGAACACAATCCTATTGAAAAAGCTTTCAATATTACACCAGACAAATCTGTTGAACTTTTACAAATTGCACAGATAGTGAAACAAATTTCAAAAAAAGATATTGAAATAAAAGTTGCCACTAATGGTTTCGGAACAGAATATAGCGGAGATAATACACGCTTACGAAATGAAATAAAAAACCTGAAATTTACATCTCTGGAAAATTCTATTGAGGAACTTTATGATTGGTATTTAAAAAATTTATTGACCCTGAACAAAGAAGTATTATTGTTCGATAAATAAGGGTATAAGACAAATTTCAATAATAGTCATTAAGACAAGAGCCTTTGCACATATTTCGACAAGCTCAATATGACTCGCGCTCCGTCAGTCTGAGCTTGTCGAAGACCTTGGGCGCGTTTTATATTTGAAAGTTCCATAACTTAATGGTATGCCATAAGGTGAGGAATAAAAGCATTTTGGGATATGCTAAAAAATCACATCTCAGTTTTTTGTCAGAATAATAAAATTTCAGATTAGATTATATAAAAGAACAAGTTTCGGTATACGCATTAATAAAAGCCAACTGCCCTCAAATTGAACGAATTAGTTTGAAAATAATTGACCCCGATATTGAAAATAGTGTGGAAGAAATAATTACATTTGTAAAGAAAGAATTATTATAAAATAGTATTCGAAATAAGCATTGAATTAACCTCCTAAAACACAATGTGTTAGGGTTAAAACGTGATTAACAGTTTCAAAGAGAATTGATGCATTTAAACTTGTTGTATTATTTAAATAAATCGCTGAATAATTATATTTTTTTATCATAAAAATTTTTGAATATGAAACAAAATGAAATTTTTGAAGACTTATTTGTTCTCGAAATGGCAAATAATCACTGGGGGAAATTAAGCAGGGGCTTGAAAATTATTGAAGAATTTTCTCAAATTGCCCGTTTCAATAATGTTAAAGCGGCTATTAAACTTCAACTAAGAGATGTAGATACCTTTATACATCAGGATTTTGTGGGTAGTACAGATAACCGTTACATCAAGAAAACTGTCGACACTAAACTATCCAGAGAGCATCTTAAGCAATTTGTAGAAGCGATTACAAAAAGTGGTTGTATTCCGATGGCAACGCCATTTGATGAAGCTTCTGTCGATTTTTGCGCGGAACTAAATTTACCAATAATTAAAATTGCAAGTTCTGATATTAACGACTGGCCTTTAATCGAAAGAATTGCGAAAACAAAGATTCCCGTTATTGTATCAACAGGTGGTTCCTCTTTAAAAAATATTGATGATTTAGTGAAATTTTTCAAGAATAGAAATATTCCTTTGGCAATTAATCACTGTATTTCACTATACCCATCTGAAGATTCAGAACTGGAAATTAACCAAATCGATTTTTTAAAAAGCCGGTATCCGGAAAATGTAATAGGATACTCATCACACGAATTTAATTCCTGGGATCTTTCTGTTGCTATTGCCTACGCAAAAGGAGCAAGAACATTCGAAAGGCATGTGGATATTGAAGCTGACGGAATAGCTGTTTCTTCTTATTGTACTTTGCCTCACCAGGCTGACACTTGGTTTAAAGCATTTAACAAAGCAAAGGAAATGTGTGGTTCTGCCGGCACTCAGAAAAGAATCCCACCCAAAAAGGAAATTGAATATTTGAATGCATTAGTAAGGGGCGTTTATGCTAAGAAAGACTTACCGAAAGGACATATTATTAAAAACGAAAATTTTGAAAACGATTTTTATATGGCTATACCTCTTCAAAAGGGGCAAATGAGTTGTAGAGAAGTGATGAATGGTGAAGTTTTGGTGGAGGAAATAAAAAAAGATCAGCCTTTAAAAGTAGAGGATATTGATAGCCCTTATTCTAAGAATGAGGAGCTTAAAAAATTTATTTACAATAGAGGGGTATAAATGATAAAACTCACAGATTACATCGTAAAATACCTCGAAGAATATGGGACATCAACCGTATTTATGGTTACTGGCGGGGGAGCAATGCATTTAAATGATTCTTTTGGTAAATCTGAAAAAATAAGTTGCATCTGTAATCATCACGAACAAGGATCTGCTATTGCTGCCGAAGGATATTCCAGAATTACGGGCGCATTAGCTGTTGTGAATGTAACAACCGGGCCGGGTGGTCTCAATACGCTTAATGGAGTTTTGGGGCAATGGACTGATTCTGTTCCTGTTTTATACATTTCAGGGCAAGTAAGATTAGATACCACTATATCAGCCTGTCCTGATTTACATTTAAGACAATTAGGTGATCAGGAAGTAAACATTGTAGATGTCGTTAGGCCATTGACAAAGTATGCTACACTAATTACCAATCCGAATGACATAAAAAAAGAACTTCAAAAAGCTATTTTCATTGCTACGTCAGGCCGTCCGGGTCCTGTCTGGATTGATATCCCCATGAACATTCAAGGCGCTGTAATTGACGAAACACAATTGGAGCCGTTTAAAGAGGAAGGGGAATACATTGTTCCTTCTACTTTAGAAAATCAGGTTGATGAAGTGATAAAACTTATTAAATCTTCGGAAAGACCTATTATTGTTGCCGGTCATGGAATCAGACTGTCGAAATCAATTTCAAAATTTTTAGCTCTGAGCAAGAAACTGGGTATTCCAATTGTTTCAACATTAAACGGTTTTGATATTGTAGAAACAAATAACCCACTTTCAATAGGCACTATTGGTTCCATTGGTTCCAGAGCAGGTAATTTTGCAATCCAAAATTCAGACTTAGTTTTATTTTTAGGTACCCGTAATAATATCCGCCAAATAAGCTATAACTGGACTGCATTCGCAAGAGCGGCAAAAAAAATATGCGTTGATATAGATGATGCCGAATTAAAAAAACCTTTTTTAAAATATGATTTACCAATTTGCGCAGATTTAAAAGACTTTATCTCCATTCTGGATGCTAAGACGAATACAATTGAAAAAAGATTTGAGCCTTGGTTAAACTGGTGTCTCGAAAGAAAAAATAAATATACAGGTGTTTTAGATAGTTATAAAAATAGTGGGGATGCTGTTAATCCTTATTTTTTTATGAATGAATTATCCAGGAATTTATCCGAAAACGCTATTGTTGTTACCGGTAATGCAACAGCGTGTATCTGTTACTTTCAGGCAGGTATTATTAAAAAAAATCAACGTGTAATCTGGAATTCGGGCTGTGCAAGTATGGGGTATGATTTGCCGGCTTCAATAGGTGCCTGCATCGCTTCAAATAGTGATGTAATTTGCCTTGCAGGAGATGGCAGTTTGCAAATGAACATTCAGGAATTGCAAACCATGTATCATCATCAACTGCCCATTAAATTATTTTATTTGAATAATGGCGGTTATGTTTCAATGAAGCAAACTCAGGATAATTTTTTTGGCAGAAGAATTGGCGCTGATAAAAACTCAGGAGTTAGTTTCCCAGATATTATTAAACTTGCGAACGCAATTGGAATAAGAGCAATCCAGATAAAAACCGATACAGATTTATCCAATCAGATTTCTGAAGTATTAAAAATAAATGGTCCGGTGATTTGCGAAGTAAATCTTCAAAAAGAGTATGCATTCACTCCTAAGCTTTCTTCAGAACGAAAAGCTGATGGAAGAATTGTTACTAAACCAATGGAAGATATGTTCCCATTCCTGGACAGAGACGAATTTAAAAGCAATATGATTATTCCGATTTTAGAAGAATAAATATCCTTAGACTTGCTGCTCCTTATGTGGACAAAAAAGAATGGCGTATTCCATGTAAAAAAACAATAGATTTGAAATAGTCCAGTACAAGCATTTACAAACACTGCAAAAGTAGTATGGCATATTCCATACAGTACCTAAAAAAATATGTACAGATGAAAGAAGGAATTAATAAGTTAAAAAAACTTCAGAGTGAAAAAGAACTAACTGACCAGTTACTTTCATATATACCATTTACATTAAAAGAGCTTGAACAGAATGGGCTTTACATTTTTGGAGCTGCAAAATTAGGAATCAGAATGTTAGCTTTCTTTAAGTCCGTTAATATTAAGGTTCACAATATTATTGATAATAATCCGAAATTAATTGGCACCACTATAGAAGGCGGTTTGAATATTGTTTCGTTGGATTCTGTGAAAAAAAATTCTATAATATTTATAGCAACCATGAACTATTACACAGAAATAGAACAACAGTTAATTCAAAATGGATATCATAATTTTTTTTCCCAATTACAAGCAAATGTTTTGTTTAATGAGGATAAGACTTTTCCGAAAGAAATGTATAGTCATGGAATAACCGAAGATATTTTTAATAATAAAGATAAATATCTTTGGTTGTATGAAATGATGGCTGATGAAAAATCAAAAGAAACCCTGGATCAATTAATTGAATTTAGGTTGACATACAACTTCAAGCATATTCTTAATGTTTGCCTCCCCTATGAATTACACTATTTTGATGCAGATATTATTTCAAAAACGTCTAATGAAGTCTTTTATGATATTGGTGCTTTTGATGGCGACTCAACAGAAAAATGTTTAGAGTATTTTAATAATACTTGTAAAAGTATCCACCTCTTTGAACCTGATGGAAACTTATTGGAAAAAGCCAAAGAAAAATTAAAAAATCATAAAAACATCATTTATAATCAACTGGGGGTTTTTGATAAGGATACTGTGCTTTATTTTAATGCAACAGGTGATTTAGGAGGTAGTTTTGCTAATAATGATTTTCAAAAAAATGATGAAACCATTATTAAAATAAACACGGTGGCAATAGATAATTATTTGCATTCCGATAAGCCAACTTATATTAAAATGGATATTGAGGGGGTCGAGCCGGAGGCAATATATGGAGGTCGTCAAATAATAAAAGATTACAAACCTAAATTAGCAATTTCGGCATATCACATGCCCAGCCATTTATGGTCATTAGCCCACCAGATATTAGCTATTCAACCAAATTACAAATTGTATTTAAGGCATTATACAAAAAATGTTTTTGAATCTGTGATGTATTTTATACCAGCATAATTATAACAATGGACAAAAAAAAAATTACAGTTTTTACTCCTTGTTTCAATGAGCAGGGCAATGTTGCAGAACTTATCGAAAGAGTGAAGAATATTTTTGAAACTCTGCCTCAATATAATTATGAACATATTTTTATTGACAACGCCTCAACTGATTCAACCTTAAAAATTTTAAAAGAAAAAGCTTCCCTTTACTCAAACATAAAAATAATTGTAAACGAAAGAAATTTTGGGCATGTTCGGTCACCCTATCATGGATTAATGCAATGCATGGGAGATGCTGTAATTACGCTGGTGGCGGATTTTCAAGACCCTCCGGAATTGATTCCTAAATTTCTGGAAAAATGGGAAGAAGGTTATAAAATTGTTGCCGGAGTTAAAACCCAAAGTGAAGAAAATTTTTTGATGTTTGGAATAAGAAAAAATTTCTACAAACTTCTTTCAAGAATTTCAGAAGATAAACAAATAAATAATTTTACCGGCTTTGGATTATACGATCAAAAATTTTTATCAATAGTAAGAAAATTAGACGACCCATATCCTTATTTCAGAGGCATGGTTACTGATTTTGGTTTTGATATCTATGAATTTGAATATATTCAACCCCAAAGAGCTTCCGGTAAAACTAAGAATAATTTTTTTACACTTTACGATATTGCAATGCTTGGTTTTACAAACCACTCTAAATTACCACTTCGTCTATCTGCATTTATAGGATTTACCTCAGCAATCTTAAGTTTTATTACTGCGCTCTGTTATCTTGTTTATAAATTGGTATATTGGGAAAATTTTCAAGTTGGTATGGCACCTCTGGTTATCGGCGTTTTCTTTTTCTCATCCGTTCAATTATTTTTTATTGGAATTATAGGTGAATACATTGGAGCTATTCATACTCAAGTTCGTAAACGGCCACTGGTAATAGAAAAAGAACGTGTTAACTTTAATTAAGCAGACATTAAAAAATGATTTTGTTAGATTTCTCCTAACAGGAGCAATTAATACGGCTTTTGGCTACGTACTTTTTATTGTAGTATTATTTTTTTTGAAAAATGTGTACTGGTCAATTTTATTATCGACAATTATAGCTGTCCTTTTTAATTTTAAAACCTATGGGACAATCGTATTTAAATCTAAAAGTAACCACCTTATTTTTAGATTTTTTGCTGTGTATGGCTTTGGAATGATTTTGCAAATGCTTTTATTCAAATTGTTTGCACACTTTGGACTTACAAATGGATACATTGTGGGTGCCATTTTGCTTTTGCCGATGACTTTATTGTCATTTTTATTAATGAAAAAATTTGTGTTTTAAATTAGGAGTAAAAATATTTCGTTTAATGACAGCTTTTATTATCGTATTTATAATTTTTTGTACTGTTTTATTAATTTATAAAACTAAAAATCAGCCATTACTGATGGACAGTAATGCATTAAGCATCACAGAAATTTTGCTTATTAGCTCGGCTACTAGTTTTCTACTTTATTCAATTTTTTACCATTTCTCTGCCTATATCTGGTCTTTAAATTTAAAAATCCCCCCCGAACAGTTCACCAGTTACGTCAGGAGATCTCAGTTCACCTATGAACACGACGGGATAGAAGGATATGTTTTATATACATTGATGTTTACTAGTATTTTTCTGTCCTATATTTTCACTCAACTATTCTCACGTGCTAAAAACAGAATCATTTATTTGTCTTTATTCTTTGTGCTTGCATTTATTTCTTCGCTCTATTTTACTGAAATCAGTTTTATTCCCCCATGGAATGCAATTGGGAATAAACATGTTCCATTGGTAGTATTAGCTATCCTATTAACAACAGGAGCTCTAATGCTAATGCAGAAATATCTTCACCCAAAATTATTTTTTATAATTTTTATTTTTTTCCTGATACCTTCTTGCTTTATTTCTACCGGGACTCTTTTTATGGCGGACTATTCATACATTTGGACTCCTGCTCTCCGGCTACTAAATGGAGCACCAATTTCGGAAATTTATTTTCAATACGATCTCTTCTTATCCCTCTTAGCTGCGTTATGGATGAAGTTAAATCTTGATTTAAATTTATTTCAAATACTTGGTCAGTTTTCCTTTTTCCTGTTTTTTGTTGGCATATTTATTTTTACGAAAAAATTCTTTATTAATAAACAGCTTCCAATTTTATTAGTGATTTCCCTATTGCTTATCAGATATTATGGAGTTGATGGTGAGCCTGTAGCACTCTTTCAAATAACCCCTTTTAGGTTGGATTTATGGTTGATTCTGCTTATACTGGTTTATTACAAAGGAACCTACCATTGGATCAATGCAGTTGTGATTGGACTTCTAGTATTGGTTCATAGGAACTTCGGGCTTTTATACCTGTTATCATATTTCGAACTGCTGTTTGTTCTTTTTGCAGTAGAGCTTATGGATTTAATCATTACGAATAAAATTAATTTCTCCTCTTTTATATCATGCTTACAAAAACATTTTTCTCTCAATTATAAAAACTTTTTGATTATTGCAGGATTTATTATTGTCAATTTAATTTTATTTAAAGGATTTTTACCTGAAAGTGCAGTCTTATACCAAAAGATTGGTATTGGAATGATACAAATATCGAAGACGTCCTTTTACTGGTATATTCCCATAGTTTATAGTTTGTGTTTCCTTTTACTAATGAAACATAGGAATAAATTTTCTAGTCAATACTTTCATACAGGCATACTGATAATATTTATTGCCATTGGCAATTCGATATACTTTTTTGGAAGAAGCCATGAGAATAATATACTCAATATTTCTGGTGCAATTATTCTTACTTTATTTTTGTTATTTGATCTTTTTGGGCAAAATCTGCTTGTTCCTGAAACAAGTGTAAAACCAAAAACTTCAAAAAAAGACAATAAAGATTCTGGCTTGGCAAATATTAAATATAAAATTAAGAAGGCTACTATTGCAGTTTTACCCATCTTGTTTATTTCTATTGCTACCTATTACTATTCTGATAGGATCAGTGGTAAAATAGAAACGAAATTCAAAAACTTTAAAAAATCCCAATATATCTATCCTCTAAATACTTTAAAAAGTAATTCAATCGATTTTCTACCATTAAAAAAAATCACTAACAATAGTGATAAAGTATATTTCCTAAATTACTGGGACGATTTTCGATATTACTACTATGGGAATTACAAACTAATTGGACGCAACTCTCCATACTCAGCTTGGATTTTAAACGATGAGCTCGTAAAATTTCTCCAAAATTTGCTGGATAAAAATTATTACCTTGTTATAACTGATTTGTCCAGAGCAGGTGATTTGCCTAAAACTGTTGAGTTGTTGTCCCAAATAAGGTATAACAAGGTAATATCCGAAAACGGATTTACTGCAATCAGTAAAGATAATGTTGAATCTGTACTTATGAAAACGGCTAAAAATCCAATAGCACATATTGAAATTGATTCTGATCTGAAAAATAATGGAATATACCTTTCACGGCTCGATTTGAAAGAAAACTTCACAATTGAAATGCTGCTTAAGTCAGGCACCGAACAGGTCTCAAATGCAAGCATCATAAACAATGCAATAACAGACAGCCTTGGTAATACCCAAGGTTTGACAATTCAGCAAAATGGGCCAAATCAAAATCAATTTCTTTTTGCTTATGGAGGTGGTGGTAAGTCATGGTCTTCACCGGCTCTGTTCAAATTGAATGCAAACGAATGGAATTATATAGTTATTTCCGTAAAAAAAGATGCCATAAAAATTTTCAATAATGGACAAGTTGTCTATTCAGATAAATTAAAATTTACACTTAAAAACAGCAACTCTCCGCTGGTAATTGCAAATGGTATTGGGTATGAGGGGGCTTTTAAAGGTTTAATAAAAGAAGTAAAAATCGTGAACGACAGCATTTCGGAAGAAACAATTTTGAATACTTTTGAAAACATTAAAACCCAAATAATTGATTGAATTTTGATATACAAAAGTCAGAGACCGAAGTAATGTCAAATCATTTATATCAGAACAGAAAATTCATACCCTTCACCCATTTAGTATAAAATAGGTCTGCTTTATTGACAATATCACCTAGATCGATAGCTTACTGAAAGGAGGAATACGCTTTCATAATGCAGATTAAGTTGCCCTTGCGAGATAATTTTAGAATTTTAAAATATTGAATTAATGACAACATTTATTATAGTATTAATTTTTTTTTGTTTTTGTTTTTTAGTTTATAAAAACAGACACTTTAAGTTACCAGTAAAAAGTGATGGACTGAACATATTTGAATTAATTCTTATTTGCTCCTCCACCAGTTTTTTACTTTATTTCGTTTTTTATCATTTCTCAAATTATATTTGGTCTTTTAACATAATTATACCTCCCGAAAAATTTATCGGACCAGCTACTGTGTTTTCTTCCGAGCATGATGGAATTGAAGGATATGTTTTATATTCATTAATGTTTATAAATATTATCCTTTCTTTTATTTTCACTCAACTTTCATCTCTATTTCAAAACAGGGTTATTTATTTAGCAATTTTTTTTAACCTTGCATTTATTTCTTCAATCTACTTTATTAATATCGGTTTTACCCCTCCGATGTATCAGCATAATGGTTTGCCACCGGACCTGTCTATAATGTCTGTCGTAATTGGAATTACAGTCTTGCTTTTGCTAATGCAAAAATACCTCCATAAAACATTATTGCTGCTAATAATAATGGTTTTACTTTTGCCCATATGCTTCATTTCTACTGGTCCCATTTCATTTTTTGACTATTCGTATATTTGGGCTCCTGCACTTAGAATGTTAAATGGAGTCCCTGTCTCGGAAATTTATTTTCAATATGATCTTTTTTTATCACTTTTGGCTGCATTGTGGATGAAGTTAAACCTTGATTTGAATTTATTCCAAATACTTGGCCAGTTTTCATTTTTTATGTTTTTTGTGGGTTTATATATTTTTTCAAAAAAATTCTTTATAAATAAAACCCTTCCTGTTTCTTTTCTTATTTCATTGTTGACTATTAGGTTTTATAGTCTTATGCTGGATCCCGTATCACTCTTTCAGGTAACACCCCTAAGACTGGATTTATGGGTAATCCTTCTGCTGCTTATTTATTACAAAGGAGCATATCACTGGATTAACGCTATTGTATTGGGGCTTCTCGTTCTTTCTCATAAAAACTTTGGTCTTTTATATCTGTTTTCCTATATTCAATTAGTGTTCGTCCTTTTTGTGATTGACCTTATTGAGTTATTCATTGATAAGAAAATTAATTTTGATTCCATAAAAAGCCTTTTACAAAAACATTTTTTTCTCAATTTAAAAAACTGCTTGATTATTTTTGGATTCGTCCTATCCAGTATTCTTTTGTTTAAAGGCTTCGTGCCAGAAAGCGCACTTTTGTTTCAGAAGATCGGTAATGGTATGATGCAAATTTCCATTACATCATTCTATTGGTATATTCCAATTTTGTATAGTTTGGGCTTTCTTTTACTTCTAAAGCATAGACACTCACTATCTCCAAATTACTTTCATACTGGATTATTGATAATATTTATTGCCATTGGCAATTCGATGTACTTTTTTGGAAGAAGCCATGAGCATAATATTTTGAATATTTCCGGCGCAATAATTCTTACTCTGTTTTTGTTGTTCGACTTATTAGGTCAAAGGTCTATTGTCAGCAAAATAGCTATAAAGCAAAGAACAAATGAAAAAATTATCAAAGATATAAACTATAAAAAAAAACAGTTCGAATTTCGGAAAAGGGTTGTTTTTGTTTTACCAATTCTGTTTATTGCTGGTGCCGCTTATTACTATTCTGAAAAAATAAGTGGAAAAATAAATTCGCAATATGAAAACTTTAAAAAAGATCAAAGAATTTATCCGGTAAACTTCGTTCCCGAAAATCTTGCCACAATAGTGAATATTACGAAGAACAGTAAGGATGTTTATTTCTTTGATTACATGAACGATTTCCCATATTATTATTATGGGAAATACAATCCTCCAGGTTACTACAACCCATGCGCTGCATGGCTATTAAAGGATAGTTTATCATGTTTTCTTCAAAAATTGGTCGCGCAAAATTATTATATTGTTACAACAAATTTGGATATATTAAGTGGTCTGTTACCGGGAATAAATTATTATAAAATTACAAATGAAAATGGTTTTTCAGCCATCAGTAAAAATAATGCTGGATTATTGTTACCCGAAACCACAGTTAATCCGATTACCCATATTGGAATAAACAGCGATTTTGGAAAAAGTGGCTTAACGCTTTTTCCTATAGATTTAAATAACAATTTTATAGTCGAATTATTGTTTAAGCCCCGGACAGAGCAGGATGGTAGCGCAATTATCTTGAGTAATACTGGTGATGATAAAGGATATGAAGGTATTAAAATTCAGCAAAAAGGGCCTAATCAAAATCAATTTATTTTTACTTTCGGAGGGGGGAATTCATGGTCTTCTGATGCTCCGTTTCTATTACATCCAAACGAATGGAATTATATAGTTATTGCCGTAAAAAAAAATACATTTAAAATTTTTAATAATGGGCAAATGGTTAATTCCGGGAAGCTGGACTTTACAATTAAAAATAGTAGGTTTCCTCTTATTATTGCTGATGGTTATGACCAGAATAACTCTTTTAACGGTTTAATTAAAGAGATTAAGATCACTAACGACAGCATTACGGAACAAATCATTTTAAAGACACTGAATTCAGTTAAACTCCAACTTAACTGATATTTTGCTGAAGGAAATACGTTTATTAAGAATTTGATTTATGGAAAATATTAGTTAGTGTTAAGGTTATCATTTAATGACTCTAAGTCATGCTGAACTTGTTTCAGCATCCATAAGATTCCGAAACAAGTTCGGAAT